>SLFB01000216.1 GCA_007124475.1 Vibrio sp.
AATGCCAAAATCGATACTGGAGCAAGAACCTCCTGTCTGCACGCATTTAAGCTAGAAACATTCACAAAAAACCAAACCCCTTGGGTTCGTTTTTGGATGCATCCACAGCAGCATAATACTGATGATGTGGTGGTATGCGAAGCTGAGGTGATAGATCAACGTACGGTGAGAGACTCTGGCGGTCATGAAGAGCTGCGTTTTGTTATCCGCACCGATATCAGCCTTGCCGGACAACGCTGGCCAATTGAAATTACTCTCACTAATCGTGAAAACATGGCCTTTAGAATGTTACTGGGCCGAACAGCAATGCAACATAAACTGGTTGTTGACCCAACGCTGTCTTTTTTAATCCCTTTCGAGGACAACATATAATGAAAATTGGTATTCTGTCGCGTAACGCTTCTCTTTATTCAACCAAGCGTTTGATTGAAGCCTGTGAACAACGGGGGCATGAGGTCAAAGTCATTGATGCATTACGCTGTTATATGAATATCAATTCCGATCAGCCTGAGATTCATTTTAAAGGTGAAAAGCTTGATGGCTTTGATGCCATTATTCCGCGTATTGGCGCATCCGTGACTTTTTATGGTACTGCGGTGTTGCGTCAATTTGAAATGATGGGCGTTTATCCGGTCAATGAATCTGTTGCCATTAGTCGTTCACGTGATAAATTACGTTCAATGCAGTTACTTTCTCGTAAAGGCATTGGTATGCCAATCACAGGCTTTGCAAGTAAACCTGATGACGTCAAGGATTTATTGGACATGGTCGGCGGCGCACCCGTCGTCATCAAATTACTTGAAGGCACCCAAGGTATCGGTGTTGTTCTCGCAGAAACTCGCAAAGCAGCCGAAAGTGTGATTGAAGCCTTTATGGGCTTAAAAGCCAATATCATGGTGCAAGAATACATCAAAGAAGCCGGCGGCGCAGATATACGCTGTTTTGTCATCGGAGATAAAGTCATCGCCGCCATGAAACGCCAAGGTGCAGAAGGTGAATTTCGCTCCAATTTGCACCGTGGAGGAACCGCATCTTTAGTCAAGATCACCCCACAAGAGCGTAAAACCGCCATAGAAGCAGCAAAAGTCATGGGGCTTAACGTAGCGGGAGTCGATATACTTCGCTCAGAGCGAGGCCCATTGGTGATGGAAGTCAATTCTTCACCTGGTTTAGAAGGTATTGAAGCTGCAACAGGTAAAGATGTAGCTGGTTTAATCATTGATTTTATAGAAAAAAACTCAGCCACTAAAAGGACAAAAACACGTGGTAAAGGCTAAAAGGAATCCTGATTATCAATTTCTGGGGGAGTTAATTCCCCCAGCGACAAAACGAGTTATCGAGCTTGAAGCGGCTAAACTCTATACCCACTCTCCTTTATCTATCCCAATTGAAATCATCCATGGACATTATCCAGGCCCAGTATTAATGGTGAATGCCGCCATCCATGGTGATGAACTCAATGGGGTAGAAATTGTCCGTCAGCTGCTCAATAACCTAGATCCTAAAAAGTTAAAAGGCACTTTAATTACTGTCCCCATTGTTAATGTATTTGGGTTTATTCATAAATCGCGCTACCTACCTGATCGACGTGATCTCAACCGCTGTTTTCCAGGCACAGAAAAAGGATCATTAGCGTCTCGCATGGCTCATACCTTTTTCTACCAAGTTGCACGCAATTGTGACTACATCATTGATCTTCATACTGGTGCGATTCACCGCACCAACTTACCACAAATTCGTGCCGATCTTAGTAATCCAGAAACATTGCGCATTGCCCAAGCTTTTGCTACCCCAGTTATCTTAGATTCACCATTACGCAACGGCTCACTACGCAGTGAAGCAGAAAAAGCGGGGATTACGGTATTGACTTACGAAGCCGGTGAAGCACTAAGGTTTGATCCGATAGCCATTAATGCCGGTATCGTGGGCATAAAACGTGTCATGCAAAACATCGGCATGTTACGAGCCAGCCGTAAACAGCCACCAACGTCAATTATCGCTAAATCAACGAGTTGGTTAAGAGCTGAAGCTGATGGCATTTTGCGCACCTTAGTTTCTTTAGGTGATAAAGTAGAAAAAGGCCAAATTTTAGCTTACATCAACTCACCTTTGGGTAATGTTGAAGTCGAAGTGAAAGCCACTAAAGGTGGTATTGTGATTGGCCAACAAACTCTGCCTCTGGTCAATGAAGGTGACGCCATATTCCATCTCGCCTATTTCAGCCAAAGTGATGATATGGTTGAACAGGTGGTTGGTGAGTTTATCGAGGAAGTGATTGAAAGTGATTTAGTTCCCTTGACCACCGGACAAATCATGCCGCCATCACCGGTCTAAGTTCAGCATCAATCCTTCTGAGGCTTGGAGGTTTGCTGCTGAACTTGAAGGTTATCTATTTTAACCGGTTAAGCAAAAGATGCCCAAATCACGGTCGCGACTAAGATTGGACATACAAAGCGAATATACCACGGCCATACTTTAGCAAATAAGCTGTGAGCAAAATCAGGGTAACCTTGTTCCAGTTCTTTAAACTTACGATTACGACTCCATACCCAACCACCAAATAAACAGAACATTAATGCTGCTGTCGGTTGTAAATATTGTGTCGCAGCCATAGCCACAAAGCCAAATAAGTCAGCAAAGTTATATACAATAACGACACTAAATAACGCAATCAAACCACCAAGTAACCAACTTGTCATGCTCCTTGAAGTATTAAAGCGCTCACTCACCAAAGCAACCGGACATTCGAGCATAGAGATAGATGAGGTCAAAGCAGCAATCGTCAATAGTAAAAAAAATACTACAGCAAATAACTGACCAAGTAGCCCTAAGCTGTCAAACATTAAAGGAAGCACGGTAAAGACCAAGGTATCTGAACTTAATAAGGAGCCATCTTGAGCATAAATTTGTACCCCGTTATGCATCGCAACAAACATTGCAGGCATAACAACAAGCCCAGCAATAAAAGCAACGCTGGTATCCACGAAAGTCACATTCAATGCCATTTTAGGTAAGTTTTCTTTCTTACTTAAGTAAGAGCCATAAATAAGCATTGAACAGCCACCAATCGTCAATGAGAAAAAACCCTGCCCCATCGCGGCTAAAATCAGCTTTCTATCCCATACCTTCTCAAAATCAGGAACTAAGTAATGTTTCAGCCCTTCAAATGCCCCTTGTTGCATCATGATATATACAAACAAAATAGCAAATAATACAAATAGCGCCGGCATCAAGCGAGTTGACCACTTTTCTATGCCTTGCTTGACACCGCTCCGTACAATCAAGATAGTGAATAAATAAAAAATCAGTGTACCAAATAAATTGCGCTCTACTGAAAAACCCTTTAGCCACAGGCTTGCCTGAGTTAGCCCTACTAGATCGGTGATCGCTGCCAGTAAGAAACAGATAATCCAGCCACCGACAATGCTGTAAAACGCCAATACAGCACTCGGTACACTCAGTCCAACCCAACCGACAACAGCGCCAATCCTTTTAGCCACTGGGTTCGGGGTTAGTGAACGCATACTATCAACAGGGTTTGCTTGCCCTGAACGACCAATTGCCATTTCGACCACTAACATCGGAAATGCGACAATAAAGATCATTAATAAATAAACAAAAAGAAAAGCGCCGCCACCATTACTCGCCGCTTGAGTCGGAAAGCCCCAAATGTTACCAAGACCGACTGCCGCGCCAGCCGCCGCCAAAACAAAACCAATACG
>SLFB01000292.1 GCA_007124475.1 Vibrio sp.
ATGACTCTGTTTTATTTGTGTAAAATGGTTTATTTATCTGGTTTGTTTTTTAAATTGCAGTTTTATATTCTAATTTAAAGTTTAAGTTCGGGATTTAATTTCAAATATATTAACTTTGTTAGCTTGCTTTTGTTTTGTGAGGTATTCTTCATTTTTTATACTGCTTGTCGTTTGTTTCTCAGTTTTTTATGCTGATTTTAATTGTATTTTGATATTAATAAAATTGAGCGAGTTTATAGACTCAAACAACTTGGCGTTGCAGCTAGGTGGTAAGTGACCAAGTGACCAAGTGACCAAGAGTACAGATAGGCGATCAATTCCATTTGGGTGGAGAAGGGGACGTAACGTAACCAATACCTCTATCAAGGTGGCCAAAATTATTGTACCGCTACAGCCTTTGTTCTCTATGAGAGAGTTTCATCAGCCAGAAGGACATATTTGGCAATAACGTAGTATTCGGATTAGTATTGGAAGAATACAGAGAAGAGTGCGTGATCGGGGCTTACCTGACCCATTGCCTGACCCAAAACCGTCAAGTACAAAAAAAGGTTAGTAAACAATACGCTTACTAACCTTCTTGAATTTGGTGGCCCCTCGCAGACTTGAACTGCGGACCAATCGATTATGAGTCGACTGCTCTAACCACTGAGCTAAGGGGCCGTTAGGTGTGTGATTATAGGGGAAGGCTGACGGCCTGTCTAGCCGAAAAATAGGGTAATTGCGCTTAGTTTTTATTCACTTAGCATGCTTGGCAATAAAAAAGGTGAGCATTAGCTCACCTTTTAAACATCGCTATTTTTTCTTACTCATCAAGGAAGCTGCGCAGAGTTTCTGAGCGGCTTGGATGACGAAGTTTACGTAATGCTTTCGCTTCAATCTGACGGATACGTTCACGAGTAACGTCAAACTGTTTGCCCACTTCTTCCAGTGTATGATCGGTATTCATATCAATACCAAAACGCATACGCAGTACTTTTGCTTCACGTGGTGTCAGCCCAGCAAGTACATCTTTAGTTGCTGCTCTTAAGCTGGTTGCTGTGGCAGAATCTAATGGTAGCTCCAAGGTAGTGTCTTCGATGAAGTCACCTAGGTGCGAGTCTTCATCATCACCGATTGGGGTTTCCATTGAGATCGGCTCTTTAGCGATTTTAAGTACTTTGCGAATTTTATCTTCCGGCATTTGCATGCGTTCTGCTAACTCTTCTGGCAAAGGCTCACGACCCATCTCTTGCAGCATTTGACGCGAAATTCGGTTCAGTTTATTGATCGTTTCGATCATGTGAACTGGAATACGAATGGTACGCGCTTGATCGGCAATTGAGCGGGTGATCGCTTGGCGAATCCACCAAGTTGCATAAGTTGAGAACTTATAACCACGGCGATACTCAAATTTATCCACTGCTTTCATCAAACCAATGTTACCTTCTTGGATAAGATCCAAGAATTGTAAGCCACGGTTAGTGTATTTCTTAGCGATTGAAATAACCAGACGCAAGTTGGCTTCTACCATCTCTTTTTTCGCACGACGAGCTTTTGCTTCACCGATTGACATACGACGGCTAATGTCTTTGATGCGATTAACATCTAATGATGTTTCTTCTTCTATCGCACGCAGCTTTTGAATGGAACGACGAATAGCTTCTTCATTAGTGCGAATTTTTTCAACGTAAGGTTTATCACTTGCTAAAACTTGATCAAGCCATTCTTCACTCGATTCATTGCCACTAAATACCGCGATGAAAGACTTTTTCGGCATTTTTGCAATTTCAACAACGTTTTTCATGATTAAACGTTCTTGAGTACGAACGCGTTCCATTGAGTTACGCAGAGTATTAACTAAATTATCAAATTGCTTTGGTGTTAAACGAAACTCACGGAAAATATCGAGAACTAACTCAGATGCTTCTTGAGTATAGTTACTATCATTACCATGTTCATTGATCGCTAATTGTAAGTCGTTAAACTTATTACGTAGTTCGGTGAATTTAGCGAGTGCTAGCTCAGGGTCGATACCTGAATCTTCTTCAGTATCATCTGTGCTATCGCTTTCTCCGTCTTCATCTTCATCTTCGTCTTTATCGATGTCTTTATCACTTTCGTCATCTAAATCAACGTCAGTGAGCTCTGAACCGATATGAGTAGCGGTTGGTGCTAATGCATCATCTTCATTTGGGTCAACAAACCCTGAAATGAGATCAGTAAGACGCAATTCTTCCGCTTGAACTTTATCAAACTGTTCAAGAATATAAGGAATTGTGCCTGGATATTCAGCTACGGCGCTTTGAACTTGGTTAATACCTTCTTCAATTCGCTTGGCAATATCAATTTCACCTTCACGAGTGAGTAGCTCTACGGTACCCATTTCACGCATGTACATGCGAACAGGATCGGTAGTACGACCAATCTCGCTTTCCACGCTTGAAAGCGCAGCGGCGGCGGCTTCAGCGGCATCTTCATCAGTGATGGTATTATCATCACTTAACGCAAGATCATCGGCATCAGGTGCTGTTTCTACTACCTTAATGCCCATGTCATTGATCATCTGAATAATATCTTCCACCTGTTCTGAATCAACGATCTCAGCAGGTAGGTGGTCATTTACTTCGGCGTAGGTCAGATAGCCTTGTTCCTTGCCTTTAATAACAAGTAATTTTAGCTGTGACTGCGGATTTTGATCCATAGACGGTATCCAACTTCGTATCTGGTGAAGGAATAGTATGCGAAATGCAAACCATGTATATTAACAAATTTATTCGTTGCTGACTATGTAAACTGGGTTACGCTTTCAATTCTAGCATTAATGCTATGAGCTCCCTTTTTTCATCGGTTGATAAACCGACGCTTCTTTCCTTAGCCTGCAAGTTTTCAATTTGTTTCTCTACGCACTGGGCAAGGATTTTGTCCAATGAGTCTAAAAAAAGTTCTTCTTGATTATCTTCAGCAAGTAGGGGTATTTGCCAACTTGCGAGACGAGACAGAAGTATCTCATGTTCATGATTACGCCAGTGCTCCAGCAATTGGCCCATAGTGATATTGGGATGATGCCGGCATTTTTCAAGTACACTGGCTAATAAGTGTAGACCTGGAATTGGTAAATTCTTCACACTCGTTAGGTCAGGCACCATTTCAGCATAGCTCGGATTTTGCACAAGCAAAGTGATAACTTCGCGCATTGGTGTACGTTTTAGTTCTTTATGAGGCTGCGGACGCTGAGATGTTGCAGTTATGGGCCTTTGCTTACCTTGGCCCATAAAGCCAGTCAGTTTATCAAGCTTTCCATCTAGTTCCTGCTGAAAGCCGGGATCTGGGATCTGATTGATCAACTGATTAGCGAGGGTGCGCAAGGTTGATTTCCCCTCAATAGTACCTAAATTAAGTTGGTTAACTTCAATTAAGTTTTCAAACAGATAGCTAGAGAGTGGTTTGGCGTCTTGTACGGCTTGTTCAAAACTTTCTTTACCATATTTTCTAATATAGCTGTCAGGATCTTCACCATCAGGTAAGAACAGAAATTTAAGAATATTGCCACTTTTGAGAAAGCCTAGCGCATTTTCTAATGCACGCCAAGCAGCATCTCTACCTGCGCGGTCACCATCGTAGCAACAAACCACCGTGTTAGTTTGTCTAAATAGTCGCTGTAAATGGTCACCTGTGGTAGCAGTGCCAAGTGAAGCCACTGAATAGTCCACCCCAAACTGAGCCAAGGCAACCACGTCCATATAACCTTCCACGACAAGGATCTGAGGCGGCTCACGATAAGCTTGTAAGACTTCATATAAGCCATACAACTCTTTGCCTTTATGGAAGATTGGAGTCTCGGGCGAGTTCAAATATTTAGGTGTACCGTCGCCAATAACACGGCCACCAAAACCGATAACGCGACCCCGACGATCTCGAATAGGGAACATCACACGGCCACGGAAGCGATCGTAACGCTTACCCTGATCGTTCTCAATCAACATGCCGCCTGTGACTAGCATTTCTTGCGCTTGCGCGGTTTGCCCAAAATTGCGTCGCACGAGATCCCATTCATCAGGTACATAGCCGATACCAAATTTTTGCGCAATATCTCCAGACAAGCCACGATTTTGCAGATACTCAATGGCACTTCGTCCTGCCGGTGTTTTAAGCTGCTGTCGATAAAACTGACTAATACTGCTCAGTACATCATATAAATTACGCTTTTCAGTACTGCTGGCTGCGGGTACAAATTGACCGCTAGCACTTTGCTGTGGGCGAGCTTCTCTAGGGACATCTAGGCCTAGGGAAGCGGCCAGCTCTTCAATGGCTTCTGGAAATTCAAGTCGTTCGTATTCCATAAGGAAATCAATGGCATTACCATGTACTCCACAACCAAAGCAGTGATAAAATTGTTTTTCTTGGCTGACACTGAATGAGGGCGTTTTTTCATTATGGAAAGGACAACAGGCACTGTAGTTTTTGCCCTTTTTTTTAAGTTTTACACGTGCGTCAATGATGTCGACAATATCAAGTCGAGCAAGCAGATCATCAATGAAACTACGGGGAATTTGTCCTGCCATACAACCTAAAAAAGAGAGAGAAAAATAACATGCTAGATACGAACAAGCCGTGCATACCATAGGATAGCACGGCCTGATACAGTTTGGACGTTGGGTTTATGCTAGTTTAGAACGAACTAAACCACTAACCTTGCCCATATCTGCGCGCCCTTGAATATGCGGTTTAATCACGGCCATCACTTTGCCCATGTCTTGCATGCCACTAGGTTGGGATTCTTTAATCGCATTATCAATTAATGCCATTACTTCTTCTTCGCTTAGTGGTTGAGGCATAAACTCCTCAAGGACGGTGATTTCAGCTTTTTCCACATCAGCAAGATCTTGACGATTTGCTGTTTCGTACTGCGCTACAGAGTCGCGACGTTGTTTAACCATTTTTACCAGCACAGCAAGAATATCGTCGTCGCTCAGAGTGATCTGTTCGTCGACTTCTCGTTGTTTAATGGCTGACAAAGCTAAACGTATAGTGCCAAGGCGCGCTTTGTCCTTGGCTTTCATCGCTAATTTTTGCTCTTCTTTGAGAGTGTCAATTAGAGCCATAACTTCGATTCCTTAACGGGAATGAGTTATTAGTAAAGGCGAACGCGACGAGCGTTTTCGCGAGCTAGCTTTTTAGCGTGACGCTTTTGAGCAGCTGCTTTTGCGCGTTTACGTACAGTAGTAGGTTTTTCGTAGTGCTCACGACGACGCACTTCAGAAAGGATACCTGCTTTTTCGCAAGAGCGCTTGAAACGACGTAGAGCAACGTCGAACGGTTCGTTTTCACGTACTTTAACTATTGGCATATGCCTTTCACCTCAGGGGTTAATTCGTTAATGCTAGCCTGTGTGGCTTCAGTTATCAGAAAAGTTTGCTAACTTAAGCGAGAACCAGCTTGATCAAAAATGGTGCCGAATTTTAATCCTATTGGACCTAGTTTGTAAAGCACTTTGTTGTTTACTGTCTGTACAAAGTTTGTTTGTTATGCAAAGCCGAGGTAACATTAGGCTAATTTTGATTGTTGAGTGATGTTTGCTAAAAAATGACTGGTCATTACTCGCCACATGCAGAGAAAACTATGCGTATTATTGGTATTGAAACCTCGTGTGATGAAACGGGGATCGCGATTTATGATGATGAGCAAGGTCTTTTATCTCATCAGCTCTATAGCCAAGTTAAATTACACGCCGATTATGGTGGTGTGGTACCTGAGTTAGCTTCACGTGATCATGTTAAAAAAACCATTCCGTTAATAAAGGCGGCGATGGCAGAGGCTAAGCTAACCCCAGCAGATATTGATGGCATCGCTTACACTGCAGGACCAGGTTTAGTCGGCGCACTCTTAGTGGGGGCGACGATTGGGCGAAGTTTAGCTTATGCATGGAACATTCCGGCAGTAGCAGTACATCATATGGAAGGGCATTTACTCGCGCCAATGCTAGAAGATAACCCCCCTCCATTTCCGTTTGTAGCCGTATTGGTTTCTGGCGGTCATTCCATGATGGTGGAAGTACGAGGTATTGGTGACTATCGTATTTTAGGTGAATCGATTGATGATGCTGCTGGCGAGGCTTTTGATAAAACAGCGAAACTCATGGGACTTGATTATCCAGGAGGTCCTATGTTGGCGCGTTTGGCTGAAAAAGGGACACCAGGGCGGTTTAAATTTCCCCGCCCAATGACGGATCGTCCTGGTTTAGACATGAGCTTCTCTGGCTTGAAGACGTTTACGGCGAATACGATAGCGGCTAACGGTGATGATGAGCAAACTCGGGCAGATATTGCTTACGCTTTCCAAGATGCGGTATGTGATACCTTAGTGATTAAATGTCGTCGTGCATTGGAGCAAACTGGAATGAAACGAATCGTGATTGCTGGTGGCGTGAGTGCCAACAAGCAGTTACGGGCTGATCTTGCTAAGTTGGCGGACAAAATTGGTGGGGAAGTGTATTACCCTCGGACAGAATTTTGTACCGACAATGGTGCGATGATTGCTTATGCGGGGATGCAGCGTTTGAAAAACGGCGATACGACGAGCTTGAGTATTCAGGCTCGGCCTCGTTGGCCGATAGATCAACTGACACCGATTGTTTAGAAGATCTTCGCGTATACCCTTCCGACTTGAAGCTGCAGGGGTGTTGGCTACGTTCGTTCGCCCCAATCACATAGTCTATCTATGCTCATGGGGACTCATTCACTTGCCGCCTACCTGCAACTCCAAGTGGTTTGGGTATACAGTAATTTATTCTCAAACCAATGATTTAGTAAAAAATGATTGAGTAACAGCAGCGGTCACTGCACTGAGTAGTTGGCCGTTTTGCACTACTTCGTCGCTTTGGTTTTTTTTTGGCCAATTTTAGGTTCAGTACCCATAAAAAGACGTCTGATATTGTCTTGATGCCGGAGTACAATCAGGCAACAGAGCATAGCGACAGGTAATGTGTATTGGGGCTTAATAAGCCAAGTATAAAATGGTGTCAGCAAGACGGTGATCAATGCCGCCAAAGAAGAGTAACGTGAAATAAAAACCACGATTAACCAGCTTGCGATCACCATGGCTGTGAGATCGAAACCAATAGGAGCAATCGCACCTAATGCGGTTGCCACTCCCTTGCCGCCTTTAAAATGGAAGAATAAGGGGTACATGTGCCCTAAACAAGCGGCGATACCGACCACACCCAGCAGCAATGGTTCGATATTAAGATAGTAGCCGCCCCATACTGGAAGCGTTCCTTTGAGCATATCAGCGATCAGGACACACAAGGCGGCTTTTTTACCGCCCATGCGTAATACATTAGTAGCACCAGGATTATGAGATCCTGTTTCTCTAGGATCTCCCAAACCTAAGACACGACAAATTAACACCGCGCTAGAAATGGATCCTAGTAAGTAAGCACAAATGATCATAATTAATGCTAACGGTGTCATTCTAAGCCTCTATGTTGAGTGTCATCTCCGTTACTTGATAAGAGATATCTTTCGCTATTGAGTGGTGAAATGAACTTATTTATCCTATCTATTCAATGTTTTAATTAATGTAGCCAGGTGTGGTTTTTTATGGCGGTTTATCGCTTTGCGACTTGCAGAACCAAGTCTTTCCCGTATATCTCCTATCCCTTTTCTACTTAAAGCCGCAGTGGGGACGTTCGTTCACCCTAGTGATTGAGAAAAGAGTTTTCGGAGTAGGGCAAAAGCTCAATAAGCTTAAAAAATGGTTGAGAGCTTCGCATCAATGAGTCGTTTAGGTATATGATACCGTGACATTAAAAAATAGTACGTTTTTTTACTCATTTTGGGTATCCGACCAGCAAAAAGGATGCAATATCGTATGGATAAAGTGTTTATTGAGCAGTTAACCGTAATTACAACTATTGGCGTTTATGATTGGGAGCAGGGCATTAAGCAAAAATTAGTGCTCGATTTGGAGATGGCACACAATAACCAACCCGCAGGGAAAAGCGATGATGTGGCAGATGCCTTAGATTATGCTCAAGTTAGCCAGGCGGTGATTAAACATATTGAAGGAGGACGGTTTTTATTGGTTGAGCGAGTAGCAGAGGAAGTGGCTGAGTTACTGATGCAGCGCTTTGCGGTGCCTTGGGTACGAATTCGTTTAACTAAACCTGGCGCTGTTCCTCAAGCGAAAGGCGTTGGGGTTGTGATTGAGCGGAGCAAGGCATGATCACATGTTATGTTAGTGTGGGCTCGAATCTTCGCCGTCATCAACATATTGAGGCGGGCTGTCGAGAGCTGGCTCAGTTGGCTGAGTCTTTGCGTTTATCTTCAGTGTATGAATGTGCCTCAGTAGGATTTAATAGCCACCCTTTTTATAACTTAGTGGTGGAGTTGAATACCTCACTTTCATTGAAGGAACTGACTCAACAATTGCGGGAAATCGAGTTACGCTGGGGAAGAGAGCCTAATGCCAAAAAGTTTCAAGATCGAACCTTAGATTTGGATTTATTGCTATATGGCGATTGTGTTTCAGAACAGGCACCTCAGTTACCGCGAGACGATATTTATCGCTATCCGTTTGTGATTCAACCTTTATACGAATTAGCGCCTCAGTTGAGGATTCCTAATAGCCATCAAACGGTCAAACAAATATGGCAAACTGTGCCAGATATTGACACTTTAACCACCATTCCTTGGTGGTTCTCCATTAATTAATATTTTTGAGATAATCATGACTTATTTTGAAGCGTTTATACTGGCTTTGATCCAAGGCTTAACTGAGTTTTTACCTATTTCTAGTTCCGCACATCTGATTTTGCCATCGGCTTTATTAGGCTGGGAAGATCAAGGGCTAGCTTTCGATGTCGCGGTGCATGTAGGCACGTTAGCTGCGGTGATTATCTATTTTCGCCAAGAGGTAGTGAGTTTATTAAACGCCTTTTTTGCATCAATTTTTAAAGGTGACCGTAGTAAGGAAGCTAAACTTGCGTGGTTAATTGTCTTAGCCACCATTCCGGCTTGTATTTTTGGCTTGCTGATGAAAGATATGATTGAGCTCTATTTACGTAGTGCTTGGGTCATTGCCATCACCACGATTATGTTTGGTTTATTGCTTTGGTACGTTGATAAGCACGCTCGATTACAGCAAGATGAATACCAAACGGGATGGAAACAAGCTTTGTTTATTGGTTTAGCTCAAGCTCTCGCCATTATTCCAGGAACCTCCCGCTCAGGGGCAACGATAACAGCGGCGCTGTATTTAGGTTTCACTCGGCAAGCAGCGGCTCGTTTTTCATTTTTAATGTCGATTCCGATTATTACTTTAGCGGGTTCTTATTTAGGTTTGAAACTGGCGGTCAGTGATGATCCTATTCACATTAACTATCTTTTGACGGGTGTCGTCATTTCGTTTATCAGTGCCTATCTGTGTATTCATTTTTTCTTGAAGTTGATTTCACGTATGGGAATGACACCGTTCGTTATTTATCGGTTAATTTTAGGTTTTGGTTTGCTATTTTTCTTATTATTTAGTTAGGAAAAAGGTAACCAACGATTATCATAGGTAAGGTAAAAACAATGCGAGTATTAGTGGTGGCCCTTTGTGTATTATTGGGCTGGTTACAATACCATTTATGGTTTAGTAAAAATGGCATTGTAGATTTTCGAGCCGTAGCCAATGAAATTACGATTCAAAAACAAGTGAATTCGAACTTATATCAGAGAAATCAAGAAATGTTTGCGGAAATTGACGATTTACGGCAGGGGTTTGATGCAATTGAGGAGCGTGCTAGGCACGAACTCGGTATGGTGAAAGACGGTGAAACTTTTTATCGTATCATTGGTGAGGCGAATCGTTAATGACGCCACCGATCACCGCTATTGTGCCCGCCGCTGGGGTTGGCAGTCGAATGCAGGCTGACCGACCTAAGCAATACCTGTTACTAAATAATAAAACGGTGCTAGAACATACCGTTGATCGCTTGCTTGCTCATGCTCATGTTGACAAAGTGGTGATAGCCATTGGTGAGCACGATCCCTATTTCTCTCAGCTACCTCTTGCTCAGCACCCTCGAGTGATACAAGCCGTAGGGGGGAAAGAGCGTGCAGATACTGTACTAAATGCTTTGCGACTCGTGATGAAACAAGCGTTAAGCGAATGGGTTATGGTTCATGATGCTGCTAGGCCTTGTGTTCGTCATCATGATATTAGTCAATTAATTCAACAGGCGTTAGCGCATCCTGTCGGAGCTATTTTAGCTAGCCCTGTACGCGATACGATGAAGCGTGGTGATGACGGTGGTCATATCGATCATACCGTGGAAAGGCATCGATTATGGCATGCTTTGACGCCACAAATGTTTCGCTGTATCCCTTTATTAAAGGCGTTAGAGTTAGCGGTGAGTGAGCAACAGGTGATTACCGATGAGGCCTCTGCTTTTGAATATCAAGGCCTTGCTCCCTTATTGGTGCAAGGGCGTGCAGATAATATCAAAATTACTCAGCCAGAAGATCTCGCACTGGCTGAGTTTTACTTAACTCGAATGAAGGATATTTTATGATACGTATTGGTCACGGTTTTGATGTGCATAAGTTTGGTGGTGAAGGTCCGGTTATTATTGGTGGGGTTACGATACCTTATCAGCAAGGTTTGATTGCCCATTCTGATGGTGATGTTGCCTTACATGCTTTGTGTGATGCATTACTGGGCGCGATTGCTGCGGGCGATATAGGTCGTCACTTTCCTGATACTGATGAGCAATGGAAAGGGGCTGATAGCCGTGCCTTATTGCGGGATGTTTATCAGAGAGTACAAGCCCAAGGTTATCAGATTGGTAATATTGATATTACCATTATTGCTCAAGCGCCCAAAATGTCACCTTACATTGCCGCAATGTGCCAAGTGATCGCTGACGATCTTCATACGAGTGTTAGCAATGTTAATGTCAAAGCGACAACAACGGAACAACTTGGTTTTACTGGCCGTAAAGAAGGTATTGCGTGTGAAGCCGTGGTGCTGTTAGTCTCAGCCTAGAACCTGTCCTTACCTGCTTTTGGTTGCCTTGCTTTACCCCTGTCATAGCATATCTTTATGTTTATGAGGCTCGCTTGCCGTAATGTGCAGCTTCAAGCAGTTGTGTATCATCCTCCTCTATTTGAAGAGGGAATAACCCCAGATTAGTCATAACGCCTTTTATTGATTAATGCGTTTGATGGATCACTATTGGAATGAATAATGACCGATTTACTCTCCTCACTTGCCTATTTATGTGGCCAGCCTGTCGCAAAAGCTAAAATAAAAGCTCAACCCGAACATTTTAAAGTGACTGAACAGCTTGGCTATGATTTCTCGGGTTGTGGTGAGCATGTGATGGTGCATATCCAGAAAACCGGTGAAAATACCAGTTTTGTGGCCAATGAGTTAGCCAAAGCCTGTGGTGTGAAATCAAAAGATATTGGCTGGGCTGGCTTAAAAGATCGTCACGCGATCACTAAACAATGGTTCAGCGTTTATTTACCGGGTGATTCTCTGCCTAATTTGGTCGCATTTGAAAAACAATACCCAAGCATTCAAGTGCTTGAAATGACTCGACATCATAAAAAATTGCGCCCAGGAGATTTGCAAGGTAACCACTTTGAATTAATGTTAACTGAGGTGACTGAAATTCAAGATGTGGTACAACGTTTGCATATAGTAGCTAAGCAAGGTGTTCCCAATTATTTTGGTCAGCAACGTTTTGGTAATCAAGGAAACAACTTGCATGAAGCAAGACGCTGGGGGCGAGATAATGTGCGTTCACGCAACGCCAATCAACGAAGTTTGTATTTATCGGCAGCGCGTTCATGGATTTTCAATCATATCGTATCAGCGCGTATTCAGGCGGACTGTTTTCAGCGTTTTATTGATGGTGATATTGCGCTTCGAAATGGAGAGCAAGAGTTGGTTCAATTAGATCAACTTGCTGATATTAATAATGATTTAGCTGCTCAAAAAGTGAAAATATCAGCGGCGTTAGCAGGAGACAATCAATTACCCACTCAAGGGCAAGCGTTAACGTTAGAGCAAGCTCAATTGGATGCTGAGCCTGATCTCATGCAATTAATTCGTGGTAATCGCATGCGACATGAACGACGAGCGATCGCTTTATTGCCGCAAGAGTTTATATGGTCTGTCGATGATAACACGATTACGCTGAGTTTCAGTTTGGATGCAGGTAGCTTTGCCACTTCGGTATTACGAGAATTAATCATAGAAATCCCAGTAGAACGAACTTATGACAACTAAAAAATTAACCATTTTATTGAGTAATGATGATGGTGTTTACGCTGAGGGTATCCGTACTTTAGCTCAAGCATTAGCTGATATCGCTGAGATCATTATTGTTGCTCCAGATAGAAATCGTTCTGGTGCTTCGAACTCATTAACGTTAGAGCAGCCACTGCGCGTGACAGAAATTGAGCCCAAAGTGTTTTCAGTGCAAGGGACTCCTACCGATTGCGTGCATTTTGCCTTAAATGAATTATTAACTGATCAATTACCGGATTTGGTATTGAGTGGCATCAATCATGGTGCAAACCTTGGTGATGATGTGTTGTATTCTGGGACTGTCGCTGCTGCAATGGAAGGACATTTTCTGGGGGTGCAATCGATCGCTTTTTCTTTAGTGGGTAATACGCATTTTGAGACAGCAGCTCAGATAGCGCGCCAAGTGGTATTACAGCATCTGGCTTCACCGATCCCGACGAATCGATTAATTAATATCAATATTCCCGATCTCCCTTTTCAACAATTGCAAGGCATTCAAGTGACTCGCCTTGGTGCTCGTCATCATGCTGAGAATATGATTAAGCAAAAAGATCCACGTGGTCATGATATTTACTGGCTTGGCCCGCCAGGGCGTGAACAGGATGCTGGTGAGGGTACGGATTTTTATGCGATTGAGCAGCAAGCGGTTTCTGTTACCCCGATCCTAGTCGATTTAACGGCACATGAATCTTTAGGGGCGATGGCAAAGTGGTTGAAGGTATAAATAATGAGTAATCCAAAAGCAGATAAGCTGATTGAGTTCTTAATTCAACAAGGTATTCATGATCAGGCTGTCTTATCTGCCATTCATCGAGTACCGAGAGAACAGTTTGTGTCACAAGCCATGATGCACCAAGCCTATGATAATAATGCCTTGCCGATTGGTTTAGGGCAAACCATCTCGCAGCCATATATTGTGGCTAAAATGACACAAATGTTACAGCTGCAGCCTCATAGTCGAGTTTTGGAAATCGGGACGGGTTCTGGTTATCAAACGGCAGTATTGGCTCAATTAGTTGAGCAGGTTTTTTCTATTGAGCGTATAAAAACCCTACAGTGGGAGGCTAAGCGACGTTTAAAACAGCTTGATATCTATAACGTGGCGACTAAACACGGTGATGGTTGGCAAGGTTGGTCGGCTAAAGCTCCTTTCGATG
>SLFB01000075.1 GCA_007124475.1 Vibrio sp.
CCTTTGGTGTAATCATCACTGACTGCCGTGATCACTTCTTGTAGATAAAGACTATCGAAGATCGCACCAGCGAAGCCAGAAAACCACAAAACAGAAGCAAGTGTAGGAATCAGCACGGTACAACATAAAAACTGTCGAATACTTCGTCCGCGGCTAATACGAGCAATAAATGGTCCAACAAACGGCGTCCATGCTATCCACCAGACCAGATAAATCACCGTCCAATTTTGACTCCAGCTTTTATTTTCTCCCAGAGCGCCAAACGAGACTTGCGGCAAAATATTGATATAGGTGACTAAAGAACTCAATAGGCGCTGAATAACGGCTAAGGTATCAACGTAAACCAATACCACGGCAAATAACATCAACATCAACAAAACGTTAAAACGGCTGAGTTGTTTAATGCCCTTTTGTAATCCCAGTGCACTTGATGCGGTAAATAACACGCCAAGTAATACCGTCAAACCAATGCGCAGTGCGGTTAAATCTCCTTGATAACCACTGACACTGCGTATGCCTTGCTCAACCAGCGCCATGGTATTAGCCAGCACACCTGCAATGCCAAATAATATCGCCAGTACGGCAATTAAATCCATGCTGGCTAACCAACCCGCTTTATTGTGACCAACAAATGACGCACTGACTCGCATCGGTCTTTTTTGTACATAAGCCAGCCATGCCATCATTAACCCAGCGAGTGCATACAAACTCCAAGCATGAATTCCCCAATGAAAATAAGTTAACGCTAATGCGAGATCTTTTTGATCGCCTTGATAATCAATACTTGGCAGATGATTAAAGTGGAAAATCGGCTCTGCAACGCCCCAAAAAATTAACCCCGACCCCATCCCGGTGGTAAAGAGCATGATTAACCACGTCGTAAAAGAAAACTCTGGCTGACCATCACCAAGCGTTTTTTTGCCGATTGGGCTGACACAAAGTGCAATACACAAGATAACGGCCAAGCTGGAAAGAAGGATTATTTGATCGTCAAACTGCTCAATACTCCATTGAGTTAGCTGGGCAAGTTTAGCGACGCTGATGCTAGGAAAAGCGACAAAAAAAACCGCAATTAAAGCGGCAAAAAAGATCAGGCGGTGGGAAGCTTGTGGTAAAAGAGTCATGATTATCAGGTATCAGTCAGTCAATCGGCATGACCTAGTACGCAATTAATCCGCTAATAGGTCATCAGAAACCATTTTTAAGTACGATCCCAAAACCACGCTGCGAACATACAAAAAACTCTGGTGTATGTTGACTTAGCTTAACACAGTTTATTTTCATTTTTGTAACCAATAATAAGCAAATTTATTGTAACCAAAAAAAAAGCCCGCCATTACGCGGACTTAAGGTTGATTTAGTGCCTGTTAATGCCAGACCTTTCTTAAAGGAGCATTATTCCCACTCAATCGTCGCAGGTGGCTTACCGGAGATGTCATACACCACGCGAGAAATACCACTCACTTCATTGATAATGCGGTTGGAAACCTTACCCAGAAATTCATAAGGTAAGTGAGCCCAATGGGCTGTCATGAAATCGATGGTTTCTACTGCGCGTAGTGATACAACCCAGTCGTATTTACGGCCATCACCCATGACACCAACAGAGCGCACGGGTAAGAAAACGGTAAACGCTTGCGACACTTTATTGTACAAATCCGCATTATGCAGCTCTTCAATAAAGATAGCGTCAGCACGGCGTAGCAAATCGCAATACTCTTTCTTCACTTCACCAAGGACACGCACGCCAAGACCAGGCCCAGGGAATGGGTGGCGGTATAGCATGTCGTAAGGTAGACCTAACTCAAGACCAATTTTACGTACTTCGTCTTTAAACAATTCACGTAATGGTTCCACTAAGCCCATTTCCATATCATCCGGTAAACCACCGACGTTATGGTGTGATTTAATCACATGTGCTTTACCGGTCTTAGAGGCGGCTGACTCAATCACATCTGGATATATCGTGCCTTGTGCTAACCATTTAGCGTTTTTCAGTTTCTTGGCTTGCTCATCAAAAACATCTACAAACACATGACCAATGACTTTACGTTTTTCTTCTGGATCCGCTTTGCCTTCTAAAGCGGCTAGGAAACGTTCTTCAGCATCAACTTTGATGATGTTTAGACCAAATTTATTGCCAAACATATCCATCACTTGCTGACCTTCGTTCAAACGTAGCAAACCGTTATCGACGAATACACAAGTCAATTTATCGCCAATTGCACGGTGTACTAACATCGCAACAACCGATGAATCCACCCCACCAGACAGACCAAGGATCACTTCATCGTCACCAACTTGCTCTTTAATACGCGCCACTGCATCTTCAATGATCGATTCAGATGTCCATAGTCGCTCACAACCACAAATATCGAGTACAAAATTCTCGAGCATTTTCAGGCCATTTTTAGTGTGGGTGACTTCTGGATGGAATTGCACCCCGTAGTATTTCTTGTCTTCATTGGCCATGGCTGCGTATGGGCAAGTATCGGTTTCACCAGTTTTTACGAAGCCTGTAGGTATCTCAACCACCTTATCACCGTGGCTCATCCACACATCTTGAGTGGCTTCAAGCTCTTTAAATAAAGCTGACTGGCCTGAGACATTAACTTGTGCGTAGCCAAATTCACGCTCAGTGGAGGTTGCCACGCGACCACCCAACTGCTCGGCCATGGTTTGCATGCCATAGCACACACCAAATACTGGCACGCCTGAATCAAATACATATTGAGGTGCGCGAGGTGAGTTAAGCTCAGTTACGCTTTCAGGGCCACCAGACAGAATAATGCCGTCTGGATTAAATTCGCGAATGTCCGCTTCTTCGACATCCCAGCTCCATAACTCACAGTAAACACCTATTTCACGTACACGACGAGCAACTAATTGAGTGTATTGTGAGCCAAAGTCTAAAATAAGGATTCGTTGATCATGAATGTTCTTGGTCATAGTTAAGCAGTCTTATCAGCTAAATTAACAAACGGAGGCGAGTCTACTCGCCTCTCTGAGTGGCATCAAGGAAAAAGCAAACGTTTACGTCTAGCTCATCCGATAGTTGGGCGCTTCTTTAGAAATTTGCACATCATGTACGTGCGACTCTTTCATCCCTGCTCCAGAGATACGTACAAATTGTGCTTTAGTGCGCAACGTTTCAATATCTTGTGAGCCGGTCAAGCCCATGCATGAACGTAAACCGCCCATCTGCTGATGAACAATCTCTTTTAACAGACCTTTGTAAGCGATACGGCCTTCGATGCCTTCAGGAACCAATTTGTCTGCTGCATTATCGGTTTGGAAGTAACGATCAGAAGAACCTTTCGACATCGCACCTAGTGATCCCATACCACGATAAGCTTTGTAAGACCGGCCTTGATAGAGAATAACTTCACCGGGTGATTCTTCGGTACCTGCAAACATAGAGCCAACCATGACGCAAGATGCGCCAGCGGCAATGGCTTTAGAAATATCGCCCGAGAAGCGAATACCACCATCAGCGATAACTGGAATACCGTATTGATTAGCGACTTCTGCAGCATCAGCAATGGCGGTGACCTGTGGCACACCAACACCAGTGACGATACGAGTGGTACAAATAGAACCAGGGCCTATGCCCACTTTAACCGCGCTAACGCCTGCTTCAATCAATGCTCGCGCACCTTCGGCAGTAGCTACGTTACCACCAATAATATCCAGATCAGGGTAAGCGGCGCGCGTTTCACGAATTCGTTGTAATACGCCTTCTGAGTGACCATGAGACGAGTCAATCAACAAGACATCAATACCGGCTTCAACTAAGGCTTTAACGCGTTCTTCATTACCTGGCGCAGCGCCAACGGCAGCGCCTACGCGTAGACGACCTTGAGCATCTTTACAAGCGTTTGGCTTGCTTTCGGCTTTGTGGAAGTCTTTGGCGGTGATCATGCCTTTTAATTGAAACTCATCGTTAACCACCAAAATTTTCTCAACGCGCGCTTTATGCATGCGCTCTTGAACTTCTTGGCCTGACGCGCCCTCTTTTACCGTCGCGAGACGATCTTTCGGAGTCATCACATCAGAAACTAACTTAGTTAAATCGGTTACAAAGCGCACGTCGCGCCCAGTTATGATCCCAACCAGTTCATTATTTTCAGACACCACAGGGAAGCCCGCAAAACCGTGTTTCTCGGTCAACGCCATGACATCAGCAATCGTCGCTTGAGGACGAACGGTGACCGGATGAGTCACTACGCCCGCTTCAAAGATTTTTACTTGATGAACTTGTTCCGCTTGCTGTTCTATCGACATATTTTTATGGATAAAACCAAGACCACCCTCTTGGGCAAGTGCGATTGCTAGACGAGCTTCTGTTACTGTATCCATAGACGCAGAAATCATTGGGATGTTGAGCGTAATGTTTTTGGTAAGTCGAGTGCGAAGATCGGCTGTATTGGGGAGAACAGTAGAGTGTGCAGGGACGAGGAGAACATCGTCGAAGGTCAGAGCTTCTTTAGCAATTCTTAGCATTTGCAATATCTCACAACGTGAAGGTTAAGAGTAATAAACCACTTTGTCGTTTCGCATAACAAAGAGATTTAGATTTGATATTGCGGTCGGATTATACGCCCAGAGCAATCGCTTGACCACTCATTTTTTAATTTTTTATTTGCAATTACCCCCTTGATATGTATTATATTGCCGCTAATTTCCATACTTATGTCTGGCCAAATTAGCGGTACCCTCCTTTGACTAATCCAAATATCTACACAGTTTCACGTCTTAATGCTGAAGTAAGATTATTACTTGAAAATGAAATGGGCGTCGTCTGGTTAATCGGTGAAATTTCTAACTTCTCTGCCCCTGTATCCGGTCATTGGTATTTGACCCTCAAAGACAGCCGCGCTCAAGTCAAATGCGCGATGTTCAAAGGCAATAATCGCTCAGTTTCTTTTAAGCCACAAAATGGTCAGCAAGTGCTAGTCAAGGCTAGGCTTTCCTTGTATGAGCCGCGTGGTGATTATCAAATCATCATTGAAAGCATGCAGCCTGAAGGTGATGGACGGCTACAACAAGAGTTTGAACAACTGAAAATGCAACTGGCCGCAGAAGGGTTATTTGCGCAATCACTCAAAAAGCCCCTGCCAGAACACCCGCGCTGTGTGGGCGTGATCACCTCAAAAACCGGAGCGGCCTTACACGATATTTTGCAGGTGTTGAAACGCCGAGATCCGAGCTTACCCGTTATTATTTATCCGACCCTAGTGCAAGGTAGTGAAGCAGCAATCAGTATTGCTCAAGCCATTGGCTGTGCGAATTCCCGCGCCGAATGTGATGTGTTGATCGTCGGCCGCGGCGGCGGCTCACTGGAAGATCTGTGGTGCTTTAACCATGAAATTGTCGCCAGAACGATAGCAGCAAGTCAGATCCCGATCATTAGCGCTGTCGGCCATGAAATCGATGTAACTATTGCTGACTTTGTCGCCGATATGCGCGCACCGACACCTTCTGCAGCGGCTGAAATGGTCAGTCGAGATAATAGCCATAAAAAGGTCGCCTTTAGCAACCAGCAACAGCAGTTAACCAATAGTATCCGCTATTATTTTTCTCGCCAGAAAAGTCATTTGCAGCAGTTACAGCATCGGCTGGATAAGCAGCATCCAGCTCATCGCCTACAGCGGCAACGCCAACAAATTGATGACCTTAGCATGCAATTGACACAAGCGATGCAGCGACGTTTAACTTCGCAAACTAAAGCGCTCAATCAACAACAACATCGTTTGCAGCTACACTCACCAGAAAAACTGCTTAACACACAAAAGCATCAATTAATGATGAGTCAGCACCAATTGCGTAAAGCAATGGAGCGCCAGTTACTCGAGGCCGAGCATCGTTATGCGCGCTTAGTGGATAAACTCAATACCGTCAGTCCACTCGCTACCCTTTCTCGCGGTTACTCGATTACTCAAAATGAACGCGGTGAAGTGATCCACAGCCAAGATCAAGTCCAAACTGGCGAAGTCATTGTCACCCGCTTAGCACAGGGTGAAATTAGCGCTACAGTCAATTAATCATCATCAGCAAACATTGAGCTGGTTACTGCGCTTTGACGAATTCAATTCGAATACGTGATTTAGACTTAAGTTCGTTACACGAATGACAAAAATAATTCGCTGCTCCGCAAGCCTGGAGTTTTTCCAAGACAGCGGCACAATCTGGACAATAAGCGATTTTGGTGTAATCGGTAGCGCATGATTGGCAATGGTATTTACCTTGCCACTGCAGCTCATGAGTACATTGTGGACAGCTATTTTCCATCTCTTTCTCCCAACAAATCAGTGTACTTATCCGCAAACCACTTGCCGTTGCCGGTGGTGTACGGATATATCACGGCTAATACTACCATGCTCAGTCATGGTGTAGACACAACAATAGCAGCACATACCTTGCTTTCATCATCATATTAACAGCCCTTTGTACTCAATGATTGTATTCGCACAATATAAGATCTTACTATGATCTTTTGCTTTATCTATCTTGATCAGCGATCTACCCTAAAAAGAACATTTATATCAACACACCCCGAAAGCATAAGTTACATATCCTGTATATGCATTTTAAGCAGGATAAAAAACCAATTTTACATTACTTTAGTCAGCGTGGTAGAGATTAATAAAAAGATCATCCCTACAGTTCAAGTCCGTGTTCAACCGCTCCGATCGACCCTCAATATAAACAAAAAAAGGAGAAGCATTAATAATGCTTCTCCTTTATGGGATAGTAAAAGCGCGACTAAAAACAACACCATTATTCGCGACTTACTGCAAGAGACAATGGTGTTGGCGACCTCGCCTAGCGGCAACTCGACATCGTTAGGTATAAGATCATTCCCTTTAGCGCAATGGTACGGCACTTAAGGCGCTTGATTACCTGGTTTAGCCTCAGCAAACTCTACGTCAGCCAATTGATCAACATTGGTGCTTACCCTTTCACCGAGGTAAAATAAATTAAACTCACCAGGTTTCATCCGCTGCCAAGTTTCATTCGCAGTCAATGGTTGAGTCGCGATGACTGAAACAATGTCATCGGGAGTCGTTTCTTCCTGAAAGTTCACTTCAACATCTTCATCAATCAGGCTTGCTTGACCGAATGGGGCTCGGCGAGTTAACCAATACAGATGATTAGTGCAGTAACTCATCACATAATCACCATCAGAAAGCAGCATATTAAATACGCCTTTTTCACGCAATTGATCGGCGAGAGTACGTATATAATGAAATACTTCCAGCATATTATCTGGTATTTGAGGATAACGTTGTTCTAATTTATCCAAGAGCCAGCAAAAAGCCGCTTCACTATCTGTCTGGCCAACCGGACGATGCCGACCTTGAACCAATTGCTGATAATCCACTAATTGACCATTATGAGCAAACGTCCAATAACGTCCCCATAATTCACGCGTAAAGGGATGCGTATTTTCTAAACTGACCCCTCCGCGATTAGCTTGTCGAATATGACTTATCACCGCGCAACTTTTAATCGGATATTGTTGTACTAACTGAGCGATTTGCGACCGACAACTTGGCGCTGGATCTTTAAAGGTACGAAATCCGCGCCCTTCATAAAAGGTAATTCCCCAGCCATCGCTATGAGGCCCTGTTCTACCGCCTCTTTGCATTAAGCCAGTAAAGCTAAAACAAATATCGGTTGGCACATTGGCACTCATGCCAAGTAACTCACACATGACAGAGTCCCCCCAATAAGATAAATTTCAATCGCTCACTGCTGCCACTCATGGTGCGTTTTATTCCATCTCTTTTTCAATTAATTGAATGATGATATGGATAATTTTGATGTGGATCTCTTGAATGCGGTCAGCATAACCAAAATGCGGAACACGGATCTCCACATCGGCTAATCCAGCCATCTTGCCACCATCTTTACCTGTCAAAGCAATGGTTTTCATCCCCTTTGCTTGAGCCGCTGCAATGGCTTTAAGAATATTGCCTGAGTTACCAGATGTTGATAAGCCAAACAGCACATCGCCTTTACTACCGACGGCTTCTACGTAGCGAGAAAAGACGTATTCATAACCAAAATCATTACTGACGCAAGATAGGTGGCTCGGATCGGAAATCGCGATCCCTGGGTATCCAGGACGATTTTCACGATAACGCCCTGTTAGCTCCTCAGCAAAATGCATCGCATCACAATGAGAGCCGCCATTACCACAAGACAACACTTTACCGCCTTGTTTGAAAGACTCTGCAATCATTTTTGCAGCCGCTTGGATTTGCGCAATATTGTGGTCGTCATTGAGAAATGCATTCAGCACCTCTGCAGCTTCATTGAGTTCGTTACGGATTAAATCATGATACATAATCTTATCTCTTCATTTTTATGCTTATAAATAGCGCATCAAGTCGCTAGTAAAGGAATATCCTTGAGTTTACCCAAAGTAGATTTTCTGTCGAGGGCTTGAAACGATTTATTACCCTAGGTAGGTTAATGACTTGAAGATCTCCCCTTAAATAGCTTGGCGTTGCCGTTAGACGCAGTGAGTAAAACGTGCGGTTTGAAGCAATTTGAACAACATTTACTCCGACAACAACGACACTCTTTTGTATAAAACTGCTGTTTAACGCACAGTTTGCGGTTTTCTTTTTACTGAGATCACTTTTTAATCAATTTGGTATTTTACATTTCGTTAATAGATTGATTACAATCCCACTGGTTAGACCACTTCGCTCAATTGGTCTCATTGAGTCTGTAAAAGGAAAAAAATTATGGATATCTTGCTCTCTACAATTGGGGTCTTGTTGGTACTTAGCATCTGCTTGTATCACCGAACCTCTTTATTTACTGGATTAATGTCCCTAACCGCGACTATGTTTGCCCTAACCTTGTTTGGTCCTGTGGGCTTTTTTGGTTGGGTTATTTATCTGGCCGCGATTGCCATCCTTGCCATGCCATCTATTCGTCAAAGTCTAATTTCGAATAAAGCATTGCGTGTATTTAAAAAAGTGTTGCCTGCAATGTCACAAACGGAAAAAGAAGCCTTAGAAGCCGGAACCGTATGGTGGGAAGCAGAGCTGTTTAAAGGTAAACCTGACTGGCAACATTTAAAAAATATCAAAGCACCTACGCTCACAGCCGAAGAACAAGCATTCCTTGATGGTCCGGTGAATGAGATATGTGCGATGGTCAATGATTATCAAGTCACTCATGAACTGGCTGATTTACCTCCTGAAGTTTGGCAATACCTTAAAGATCATAAGTTTTTTGCGATGATCATTAAAAAGGAGTACGGAGGCCTTGAGTTTTCTGCTTATGCTCAGTCATTGGTATTGCAAAAATTAACCGGCGTTTCTGGAGTGTTATCTTCCACCGTTGGTGTACCTAACTCGTTAGGGCCTGGTGAATTACTGCAACATTATGGAACGCAAGAACAAAAAGACCATTACCTACCACGACTTGCCGAAGGTAAAGAAATTCCTTGTTTTGCACTAACCAGCCCAGAAGCCGGTTCTGATGCAGGCTCAATCCCTGATTTTGGTATTGTGTGTAAAGGACAGTGGCAAGGCAAAGAAGTTCTTGGTATGCGTCTAACCTGGAACAAGCGTTATATCACTCTGGCACCTGTTGCGACAGTACTAGGATTAGCTTTTAAACTTCGTGACCCAGAAGGCTTACTTGGTGATCAACCTGAGATTGGCATTACTTGCGCATTAATTCCAACCGATCTTGAAGGGGTTGAAATTGGCAATCGTCATTTCCCACTCAATGTTCCTTTCCAAAATGGTCCAACTCGTGCTAACGATCTATTTGTACCACTTGATTTTATCATTGGTGGTCCAAAAATGGCCGGTCAAGGCTGGCGCATGCTAGTAGAATGTCTATCAGTAGGTCGTGGAATTACCTTACCATCTAACTCAACGGGTGGATTAAAAACGGCCGCTTTGGCAACCGGCGCTTATGCTCGTATTCGTCGTCAGTTCAAACAACCTATTGGTCAAATGGAAGGCATTGAAGAACCACTCGCTCGTTTAGGTGGTAATGCTTATGTTATGGACGCTGCAAGTAACCTCACCGTTGCTGGTATTGACCTTGGTGAGAAACCATCGGTTATCTCTGCCATTGTGAAATACCATTGTACCCACCGTGGCCAGCGCTCCATCATAGATGCAATGGATATTGTTGGCGGTAAAGGCATTTGTTTGGGCCCAGGCAACTTCCTTGCTCGTGGTTATCAAGGTTCGCCGATAGCGATTACCGTTGAAGGCGCTAATATCTTAACCCGATCAATGATCATCTTTGGTCAAGGAGCTATCCGTTGCCATCCTTTTGTCCTGAAAGAAATGGAAGCAGCTTACTCAGATCGTTCCGATGCAGTAGAACAATTTGATCAAGCGCTAGCGGGACACGTTGCTTTCACGTTAAGTAACCTAGTTCGTAGCATTTGGTTTGGTATTACTGATGGTTATGGTTCATCGGCACCAACTAAAGGAGCGACCAAGCGTTATTACCAAAAACTCAACCGTTACAGTGCTAACCTGGCGTTATTGGCTGATATTTCAATGGCCGTTCTCGGTGGCTCGCTAAAACGTAAAGAGCGTTTATCTGCCCGCCTCGGGGATATTCTCAGCCAACTCTATTTAAGTTCAGCGACACTGAAACGTTTTGAAGATGATGGTCGACCAGCGGAAGATCTACCGTTTGTGCATTGGGGCCTACAAGACAGCTTACAACAAACTGAACAGGCGATAGACGAGTTTTTAGCTAACTTCCCAAATCCAGTTATCGGCAAGGTATTAAGAGTACTCATGATGCCAGTTGGTCGTGTACGTAAAGCACCAAGCGACAAACTGGATAGCCAAGTGGCGAAAATACTGCAAACACCAAGTGCTGCTCGTTCACGCCTTGGACGTAATCAATATCTGCTACCAACGGAATTCAATCCAGCAGGCAGAATTGAACAAGCGCTAAGTATTATCCTGCAAGCTGAACCAATCTTTAATAAGGTTTGTGAATCTCTTAAGCAGCGCCGACCATTCACTCAGTTAGATCAACTGGCTCAAATTGGGTTAGAGAAACAACTGTTGACTCAATGGGAAGCGGATTTACTGATTGAAGCAGAGAAACACCGCTTATATACCATTAATGTTGATGACTTTGCGCCGCAGGAATTAGCAGCAAAAAAGTCACACCCCAAACTCGAAGAAGCCGCGTAACTTCTCGCGAGAAAAAGGGGAAAACTCAACCAGAGAAAATCGATGCTTAATCGCTGATACCCAAGCAACTTGGATAGCGCTTTCGATTCAAACGCCATCATAGTAAACACAAGAATAAAAGGAGGCTTGCCTCCTTTTTCTTTTTCTTTTTCTTTTTATCCCCAAACCTTACGCCATAATTACAACTGGTTTTTCACCACGTCAGCCAATTCTTCAAAGGTTGACTGACGAGTTGAACCTGGACGCCACACTAATCCTATTTCACGATAAGCTTGCTGACCGGGTGGCTCAACAATCACCAAATTCTGGTTATCTAATAAGCCATGATCAATCGCCATCTGCGGGATAAACGTCATACCTAAACCATTCGCTACCATTTGGACCAGTGTATGTAAACTGGTCGCCATAAATGGGTTAATCTTATCTTTATCTGTGAGTTGGCAAGCAGATACAGCGTGTTCTGTTAAACAATGCTCATGCTCTAATAAAAAGACCGACTCATCAGGTAGATCTGCGTAAGTCAGCGGGACACGAATATGACCCGCTTGATGACGACTGATCACCATGCGAAAAGGATCTCGTCCTACAATTCGACTGGTCATATGACCAATATCCATGGGTAATGCCAAGATAAGTACATCTAACTCTCCCAAACGGAGCGCATTAAGCAAATTAGCGGTGGTATCTTCCCGTAGTAGCAAATGTAATTTCGGATAACGTAAGTTAAGTTCTTGAACAAGGTCGCACAATAAAAATGGCGCTATGGTCGGAATACAACCCAGTTTCAGTTGCCCTTCCATCGGACCCCGCTGGCATTGCTGACCCAGTTCGATGAGGTCTTTCCCTTTGGCTAATAATTCACGGCCATTTTTGACCACTTGCTCACCAGCATAAGTAAACACTAATGGTCCTTTCTTATCCGCACGTTCAAATAAAGGGCAACCAATCAGGTTTTGTAAGTTTTGAATACCTTTACTTAACGTTGATTGACTCACAAAGCATTGCTCTGCAGCCTCACTAAAATGCCGCGTCTCATACAGGGTAATTAAGTAATGTAATTGTTTTAAACTCGGCCATTTATTCATCGTTATCTCATTGTTTTATTTATACATACCCAAGCTACTTAGCGCTACTGGTAGGTGGCAAGCGAGTTGATCCCCATGGGTATCATTGCGCCACGCCCATGGTAAAAAGCGCAATAGCATTGGCCGCTATGATGATAGCGACTTATATCGCTTTTTTCGATTAAGTTAATCTATTTAATTCGCTTTTTTACATCTAGCATGATGTACTATAGTTGTTTCGATTCATAGGTAATTGATAAAATACTCTGTTTTATCAAACATTAATCATCTTAGGAGCAAAAAATGGTACTCGTAGGTCGTCAAGCCCCAGATTTTACTGCTGCAGCTGTTCTTGGTAACGGTGAAATTGTTGATAACTTCAACTTTGCAGAGTTTACAAAAGGTAAGAAAGCGGTTGTTTTCTTTTACCCTCTTGATTTCACGTTTGTTTGCCCATCAGAGCTCATCGCTTTTGACAAACGCTTCGAAGATTTCCAAGCTAAAGGTGTTGAAGTGATTGGTGTGTCTATTGACTCTCAATTCTCACACAACGCATGGCGTAATACTCCAGTAGAAAATGGCGGTATTGGCCAAGTAAAATACCCACTTGTTGCTGACATTAAGCACGAAATCGTTAAAGCTTACGATGTTGAGCACCCAGAAGCGGGCGTTGCTTTCCGTGGTTCATTCCTCATCGATGAAGAAGGCGTTGTTCGTCACCAAGTAGTGAACGATTTACCACTAGGTCGTAACATTGATGAAATGCTACGCATGGTAGACGCACTTAACTTCCACCAAAAACACGGTGAAGTTTGCCCAGCACAATGGGAAGAAGGCAAAGCTGGTATGCAAGCATCAAGCGAAGGCGTGGCGGCATTCCTATCTGAGCACGCGAACGATTTAGGCAAAAAATAAATCTTAATTGACGGTTCGCCGTCAATTTATGGCTCGCGCTCAACCCGAGCCATCCAGGTTGGACATAATAAAAAGCGTTAACGCACTGCCAATCAACAAGTAAAGTCATATTAAGCCCAACCCTTTATAGGGTTGGGCTTTTGTATCTCTATTTGAGGAAGCTCAAAGCATTAACTTTACCTCTATTTGCCCCATCA
>SLFB01000042.1 GCA_007124475.1 Vibrio sp.
CTACCTCACGCTGAGGTAAAGCTTGAAACACTTGTGCGGTATTAATAAAACCGATTTTTTGCGCCGCTTCACTTGCTTGAGCAAAAAAGGCTGAACTAAGAACCAACGCACTAATGCCAACCGCTTTGATGCTATTTTTAAACATATTTTCCTCTACTTATTTTAGAAAGTTCGTCCGATGGTAAAGGTAAAGAATTCCTCTTTATCCCCTTCAAATTTCTTAATAGGTTTCGCCAACGAGAAAACTAAAGGCCCCATCGGTGACATCCACTGCAACGCCACACCGTAAGAAGCGCGATATTGGCTTGGATCTGAGTAATCGTAATAATATTGCTCGCCGAATGCGGCATTAGATCGATAATCAAACTCCGTATCCCATACACTAGCAACATCCACAAAGACACTCGTTCTTACTTGACGACGGGCTTCATCGGAAGCAAATGGTGTTGGCACAATCAGCTCAAGACTGGCTAAGGCAATAGCATTACCACCAACGGAATCATTTGTCGCGGTATCCTGTCCATTATTACCACTAGAATAGTCGCGGTAGACTGCCCTTGGGCCTGCTGAGTTAGAGCCAAAACCACGCAAGGTAGTAAAGCCACCAGCATAAAAGTTTTCATAAAACGGATAAAGATTATCTCGTCCGTTACTCTTACCATAGCCATTACCGTAACCTAAGCGACCACGCAATAAGAGACTGAAATCATGGGTCCGGGTTAACGGATAATATTGACGAATATCGTACTGAAGCTTAAAGAACTGGGCATCTGACCCTGGCGTTGTCATTTTAGCGAACGCACGCTGATGATTACCCGCAGTTGGGAAAAAGCCTCGATTGAGGTTATTGCGCGTCCAAGCAACGTTAACATCAAAGTCATCGGTAATTAACTCTTTAGGATCACAATCACCTAAGTTACATAGAAACTGTTCAACCTGTAAGTAAGTCGACAAATTACCAATTTTATTGTGGGTATAACCAACACCGAACTCAAAGCGGTTCAACTCATCAAATGGGAAACCCCACGTTAAACTTGTGCCGTAGCTTTGGTTGGTATAATCCACAATCCCCGCTTCGGAAGCTTCAAACTTGTTGTAAAATAAACGCCCACCAAGACTAACGCCGTCAATATTCCAATAAGGATCACGATATTCAAGGGTTACGTTTTGTTGATAGTCGTTCGTTGTGGCGGTAATACCCACTCGATTCCCTGAACCAAGGAAGTTATCTTGTGTTAAACCAACCGTAAAACTAACCCCAGATTCAGTACCATAACCAACCCCGAAGTTAATACTACCGGTATTGGCCTCTTTAACGGTATAGACTAAATCCACTTGGTCATCGGTACCCGGCACTCTCACGGTCTGAACATCAACCGTTTCAAAGAAGCCTAACCGACTGAGACGCATTTTACCCGTGTCAATAGCCCGTGAATTAAGCCAGCTACTTTCCATTTGACGCATTTCGCGTCGTAATACTTCATCACGGGTTGAGTTATTCCCGGTGAAACGAATGTCACGCACATAAATACGCTTGCCGGGTTCAACCTGCACAGTTAACGAAACCTGTTGATTCTCATCATCAAATTCAGGAATCGTGCGTACTTGTGGATAAGCATAACCCGCTTCTCCCAATAAACGCTTAATGCTTTCTTCTAGTTGCGTAACTAACGAGCCTTGATAAGTATCGCCAGTCTCAAATGGGATCTGTGCTTTAAACTCATCTTCTTTACCGATCAATTCGCCTCTAAACTGAACGTCTTTCACCGTGTAAGGTAAACCTTCGGTTAGGTTTAAGGTTATATAAACCCCCTTTTTATCGGGTGAAATAGAGACATTGGTTGAATCTATTTGAAACTTCAAATAGCCTCTATCTAAATAGAAAGTGCGTAGCGCTTCAATATCTGCCGCTAACACCTGCTTTTGATATTTATCATCAGATAAAAAATTCCACCACGAAAGGTCAACATTAAGATTAAAGCGAGAAAGCAAATCTTGATTACTAAAAGCTTGGTTACCAATAAAGTTAATCTGATGGATTTTCGCTGAAACCCCTTCATTAAACACAAACTTCAGATCAGCTCGGTTACGAGGTAAAGGAGTGACCACGGCTTTAACACTGGCATTATATTTACCAACACTGTAGTAAAAATCTTCTAACCCTTTTTCAATATTGCTTAAGGTTGTACGATCCAATGCCTCACCGACCCGAATACCTGACGCTTCGAGATTTTGTTGTAGTTGTTCTTGTTTAATCGCTTTATTGCCCGAAAACGAGACGTTGGCAATAGTAGGTCGCTCTTGTACCTGAACCATTAAGGTTGAACCATCACGTTGCACCTGAATATTTTCAAAGTTACCGGACGCGTATAAAGCACGTATCATTTGTGCGATATCTTGCGAATCAACATGATCACCAATTCTGATCGGCATTCTTAATAGAGCAGCCCCCAGAGCCACTCTTTGCAAACCTTCGATTTGAATGTCTTGTACGACAAAGTTTTCAGAGCTGTGTACAGAAACACTTGTTGCGAGCAGTGTCGCGAACAGGATTTTTTTTATCGCCATATTTGTTTTAGTTCGTCCTTACTACAACCATTGCCTTTGATGCGAATGAATCACAGGCGAGTAAAATCATTAAATATCGCTACCGCCATTAAGGAGAAAATAATCAATCCCCCTACTCGATAACCAAGCTCTTGAACTTTTTCCGGTACTGGGCGTCTAGTAACCGCTTCAACAGCAAAAAACAGTAAATGACCACCATCAAGCATCGGCAGTGGAACTAAATTAATAATCCCTAAATTAATACTAATTAGCGCTAAAAAGCCAAGAAAGTACACCACGCCATAGTCTGCGGTAGTACCTGCACCTTTTGCAATTGAAATCGGCCCGCTGAGATTATTGAGACCAACATCGCCAACAATCAGTTTTTTCAACATGCTAATGGTTAAATCAATCACTTGGCCTGTTTTTGCAATCGCTTTACCTACAGATTCAACCACGCCAAACTGCAAATCAAAACGATATCCCTGCGGCCAATCCGCGACCTCTGGGGAGATGCCAGCAAAACCGATGACTTGGCCTCTAGCTAACGAACGGGATTCTGGCGTTAATAACAAAGACAACGCTTGCCCTCCTCGTTCGACAGTCAAATCGACTGCCCGATTAGGATTAGCTTGAATGATCTCTACCGCTTGCTGCCAAGAGCTAATAGCTTGTTGATTAATCGCTATCAGTCTATCTCCCGCGAGTAAGCCCGCTTTATCTCCAGGTCCGCCAGCCGTGACCATAGCTAACTGAGTCGAAATTTCTGGTCGAAACGGTTTAAAGCCAAGTGCTCCCATAGCAGACTCGGTTTCTGGGTTAAAGTTCCAAGAAGTTAAGTCAAAAGTTTTGATTTGCTCAAAACCAATGGCATTGGGTGATGCTACCGTTAAGGTCAAACTGGGATTACCAATATGGCGAATTAACCCCATATTAACCGACTCCCAATCGAGGGTTTTGACAGCAGAGACAGCTTTGATTTCCATTCCCGGCTCAAGCCCTGCTTGCGCGGCAATAGAGTACGGCGTTACCTCACCAACCACAGGTTTCACCGCTGGTACACCAATCAAAAACACTAACCAATAAGCAAACAAAGCAAACAAGAAGTTAAAAGCGGGACCGGCTGCCACTATCGC
>SLFB01000143.1 GCA_007124475.1 Vibrio sp.
CCGACACGCGTCGGATTGAGCCTGAAGGGCTTTTCATCGCCTTAGTCGGTGAACGTTTTGATGCTCATCAGTTTGCGCAGCAAGCGATAGATGCTGGCGCTAAAGCATTAATGGTTGAACGCGCTCTCGATGTGGATGTTGCGCAAATTATCGTCAGCAATACTAAACAAGCGTTAGGTCAACTGGGGCGTTGGGTTCATCAACAGTGCCAAACGCCAACCATCGCGATTACCGGAAGCTGTGGCAAAACCACAGTTAAAGAAATGGTGGCGAGTATTTTGAGCATGAAAGGGCAAGTACTTTACACCGCGGGAAACTTTAATAATGACATTGGTGTACCGCTTACCTTACTACGTTCCACTCCAGCCGATGATTTTGCTGTGATAGAGCTTGGCGCGAATCATATTGGTGAGATTGCTTACACCACCAGGCTGGTGCAGCCAGATGTCGCGCTAGTGAATAATGTGGCTGCTGCCCACCTAGAAGGTTTTGGTTCCATTGATGGTGTTAAACAAGCGAAGGGTGAAATTTATCAAGGTCTAGCTCCGGGTAAAACAGCTTTGATTAACCTAGATAGCCATGGTGGCGATTTTTGGCGCGAAGTATTAACCGATAAACAGGTCAAAACCTTCTCTATCTCTCAGCATACTGCAGACTTTTTTGCGACACAAATAGAGTTGAATCAAGCCGGAGAAGCGAGTTTTTTATTACATTCCCCACAAGGTACTATCGCGATTTCACTCACGCTTATAGGTCAGCACAATGTCAGTAATGCATTGGCGGCCAGTGCGTTAGCCATGGAGATGGGCGCGAGTTTAACGGAAATAGCCGCTGGGCTATCGCATTTGTCTGCAGTAAAAGGCCGCGTTGATGTGTGTCAATTAACGCCGATGATTCGTTTAATTGATGACAGCTATAATGCGAGTGTGCCAGCGATGAAATCAGCCATCGATCTATTAGCTTCTTTTTCTGGCTGCCGTTGGTTAATTTTAGGTAATATGGCTGAATTAGGCACAGAAAGTCTTGCACTTCATGAACAAGTCGGTAAACATGCTGCCCCATTCCAATTTGAGCATGTTTTGACGTATGGCGAAGATGCGAGAGTGATCAGTCAATGCTGTCACGGCCAACATTTTGCTACTCATCAAGACATGATGACGTTTATCGAGCAGCAACTTACATTAACAGCAACCCAAGAACATGTCCTATTAGTTAAAGGGGCAAACAGCTCTGGTATGGGACAGATCGTTGCTGCTCTAAAGGAGAAATTATCATGATTATTTGGCTTGCAGAGTTACTCCAGCCATACTTCTCATTTTTTCGATTGTTTGAATATCTATCATTTCGAGCCATCTTAAGTATTTTAACGGCATTGAGTTTATCGTTATGGATGGGTCCAAGGTTAATTCAGCGTCTGCAGTTATTGCAAATAGGCCAAGTGGTACGTAATGATGGCCCAGAATCGCATTTTAGTAAGCGAGGAACGCCAACCATGGGGGGCGTAATGATCCTCGCCTCGATCATTATTACGGTTTTACTGTGGGCCAACTTAACCAATCCCTATGTATGGGCAGTATTAGCGGTTCTTTTTGGCTATGGCGTGATCGGTTTTATTGATGATTATCGCAAAGTGGTACGTAAAAATAGTGATGGTCTGATTGCTCGCTGGAAATATTTCTGGCAGTCGGTGATTGCGCTTATCGTTGCTTTTGCTCTTTATGCACACGGCCAAGATACAGCAGCAACCCAGTTAGTGGTGCCTTTTTTCAAAGATGTCATGCCGCAACTTGGTTTGCTATATATAGCGCTCACTTATTTTGTCATCGTTGGTACGAGTAATGCGGTTAATTTAACCGATGGCTTAGATGGTTTAGCGATTATGCCCACCATTTTAGTGGCAGCAGCATTTGCCGTTATTGCTTGGGCAACGGGTAACGTTAATTTTGCTAACTATCTACATATTCCATATATTCCTTACACCTCTGAGTTAGTGGTGGTATGTACGGCGATGGTGGGTGCTGGTCTTGGCTTTTTGTGGTTTAACACCTACCCAGCCCAAGTGTTTATGGGCGATGTTGGCTCATTAGCACTTGGTGGTGCTTTAGGTACGATTGCAGTTTTAGTAAGACAAGAGTTACTGTTGGTGATCATGGGTGGCGTTTTTGTGATGGAAACGATTTCGGTCATCTTACAAGTTGGGTCTTATAAATTAAGGGGGCAGCGAATTTTTCGTATGGCTCCTATTCATCATCACTATGAGTTGAAAGGCTGGCCAGAGCCGCGTGTTATTGTGCGTTTTTGGATTATCTCCATCGTATTAGTATTGATTGGTTTAGCGACCTTAAAAGTACGCTAATCTGCTGAGGGGCAGGGAATGGATCGTTGGCAACATATTAAGCAAGTGGTCGTTGTAGGGCTTGGTATTACTGGACTTTCAGTGGTGAATTATCTTCGCCGTTATCATCCTGAAGTGCGCATTAACGTCATCGATACTCGGCTTGCACCGCCAGGTCAGGATTCTTTAGAACCTGAGATAGCCTTGCATTGTGGTGGCTGGAATATGGACTGGCTATTGAAGGCCGATCTGATCGTCATCAACCCTGGTATCGCCTTGGCAACAGCTGAAATACAACAAGCATTGGCGGCCAATATCCCTGTGGTGGGAGATATTGAACTATTTGCTTGGCATGTTGATAAACCAGTCATCGCTATTACCGGCTCCAATGGCAAAAGTACGGTAACCGATTTAACTGGAGTGATGGCGAAAGCGGCGGGGGTAAAAACCGCTGTTGGAGGTAATATTGGTATTCCTGCCCTTGATCTATTATCTGATAACGTTGATCTCTATGTTTTAGAATTATCGAGCTTTCAGCTTGAAACCACCCATCATCTACCACTTGCCGCGGCAGCGTTTTTAAATTTGTCTGAAGATCACATGGATCGCTATCTTGGGATGGCAGATTATCGCCAAGCAAAGCTACGTATTTTTCAACATGCCCATACGGCGGTGATCAATGCTGAAGACCCACAAACTCGGCCAGAGAATTTTACCGGTTCAATGGTGAGTTTTGGTTTAGATCAAGTGGCAGATTACACTTTGCAACCCTATTTAGGGCAAGTTTGTCTTTCGGTCAAAGGTAAGCCACTTATGCCGGTGTCAGAGCTCAACTTAGTGGGGCGACACAATATTGCCAATGTATTAACTGTTCTGGCTTTACTGGATGCGGTGGCCATTGACTATACTCAAGCGTTCACTCAGTTAAAGTCTTACACGGGACTGACACATCGCTGCCAGTTGGTTGTAGATTATCAAGGTATCCGCTGGGTTAATGACTCAAAAGCGACCAATGTTGCCAGTACGTTAGCAGCGCTGTCTGGTTTAGAGCTTGATGGTACGTTGTATTTATTAGTTGGCGGAGTAGGTAAGGGGGCAGACTTTAGTCCTTTACAGCCAGTACTTGCCGATCGCTCGGTTCAGTTATGTTGTTTTGGTGTTGATGGTCGACAATTGATGGATATCCATCCTTCCGCTCGCTACTTTGATAGTATGTCAGAGATTATTGAATTTATTCATCCACTTTTAGCTGCCGGTGATATGGTTTTACTTTCTCCTGCTTGTGCCAGTTTAGATCAATTTAAGAATTTTATGGCGCGAGGTGATGCGTTTGTGGAATTGGCGAACGATTATGCCTATCGTCCAAGGTAACGTTGTGAATTTACCTAGCATACTGGGGTCAATCCTTCGCTGGTTAAAAACACCTTCACCTACCGCTTTGTTTGATCGCCAACTTGTATGGTTAGCTTTGGGATTGATGCTGATCGGTTTGGTGATGGTAACATCGGCTTCTTTTCCTATCAGCTCTCGTTTAACGCAGCAACCATTTCATTTTATGTTTCGCCACGGCATTTTCTTGCTATTAGCCCTGAGTTGGTCAGCGATTATCGTGCAAGTTCCGGTTGAAAGATGGATGCGCCATAGCTCGTTTTTATTAGCTATCTCGATAATTTTGCTTATTGTCGTGCTGTTTGCAGGTAAGACAGTCAACGGTGCTTCTCGCTGGATACCGCTAGGTTTATTTAACCTTCAGCCCGCAGAAGTGGCAAAACTAACGTTATTTATTTTTATGGCGAGCTATCTCGTTCGTAAGCAAGATGAAGTTCGTTCGACGTTTTTTGGCGGTTTTATGAAGCCGATTATGGTTTTTGCCACTTTAGCCATATTACTGCTGTTGCAACCCGATTTGGGTACCGTGGTTGTTATGCTGGTAACCATATTTGGTATGTTGTTTATCGCTGGTGCTAATCTATCTCAATTTTTAGCTTTAGTAGTGGCGGGGATGGCTTCGGTTGCTGCGTTGATCGCCATTGAACCTTATCGGATAAGCCGTGTTACTTCATTTCTTGACCCTTGGGAAGACCCTTTTGGGAGTGGTTATCAATTAACCCAATCACTAATGGCTTTTGGGCGTGGAGAATGGTGGGGACAAGGCCTTGGTAACTCGATTCAAAAATTAGAATATCTTCCTGAAGCCCATACCGACTTTGTATTTGCCGTGATGGGAGAAGAGCTTGGCTTTATTGGTGCAACACTGGTATTAGGCTTGATATTTTGCTTAGTCATTAAAGCTATTTTTATTGGTAAGAAAGCGTTTGAGCATCAAAATCAATTTGGCGGTTATTTAGCCTTTGGAATAGGTATTTGGTTTGCTTTTCAAACCTTAGTTAATGTCGGCGCGGCTTCAGGTATGGTGCCGACGAAAGGGTTGACATTACCCTTAATCAGTTACGGTGGTTCTAGTTTAATTATCATGTCGACCGCGGTATCGATCTTATTACGCATTGATCATGAATGCCGCTTACAAAATAGACAGAAAGACAATCAACATCATGAAAAAAAATAAACGTTTAATGGTCATGGCGGGCGGTACAGGTGGACACGTATTTCCTGGTTTGGCTGTGGCTAAACAGCTACAGCAGCAAGGTTGGGAAATTCGTTGGCTCGGCACTGCTGACCGAATGGAGGCGGAGCTAGTTCCTAAACACGGGATTGAGATTGATTTTATTCAAGTGAAGGGATTACGTGGCCAAGGAATATTGCGCCTATTGCAAGCGCCGTGGCAAATTGTTAACGCTATTTTTCAAGCTCGTCGCCATTTGCAAGCTTGGCAACCAGATGTGGTATTAGGGATGGGAGGCTATGTTAGTGGGCCAGGTGGTATTGCGGCTTGGTTGCAAGGTATCCCCGTTGTGCTACATGAGCAAAATGCGGTGGCAGGACTCACTAATCAATGGCTGGCGAAAATAGCGACTCGCGTATTTCAAGCTTTTCCCGGTGCGTTTGCTAATGCCGCGGTGGTGGGGAATCCTGTACGATGTGATGTCACAACCATAGTGCCACCTGAGCAGCGTTTCGCTGAACGGCAAGGGCCTATTCGCGTGCTTGTGATGGGGGGCAGTCAAGGTGCAAGAGTGCTAAACCAAACGATGCCAACGGTAATGGCTCGGCTAGGTGAAGGTTATCAAGTTCGTCATCAAGCGGGTAAAAATAATGGTCCTGAAGTGGAGCAAGCTTATCAGCAATTAGGATGTACTCACTATGATGTGTCTGAATTTATTGATGACGTAGCTCAAGCCTATCAATGGGCAGATATAGTGGTTTGCCGCTCAGGTGCTTTAACGGTATCTGAAATTTCTGCAGCAGGAGTGGCCGCTATTTTTATTCCTTTTATGCATAAAGATCGCCAGCAGGCATTGAATGCCGATCATCTGGTGGCTTGCCAGGCGGCATTGATGATTGAACAACCGGATTTAACCAGCGATAAATTGGCGGATTTAATAGCTGAACTTGATCGAAAAACATTATTCAAGATGGCTCAACAAGCAAGACAGGCTGCGCGATTAGATGCGGATAAAGTCGTTGCTGAAGCAATTGTCGCCATCACCGCAGATACCAAAGAGAAATAATTAATGACCATCAAACATACTCAAAACTTAGCGCAGATTCGCGCCCTTATTCCAGAAATGCGCCGGGTGAAGTGTATTCATTTTATTGGCATTGGTGGTGCTGGTATGAGTGGGATTGCTGAGGTATTACTAAATGAAGGGTACCGTATTACGGGCTCGGATTTATCCACTAACTCAGTGACAGAAGGTTTAGCCAATAAAGGTGCTACGATTTTTGTTGGTCATCAAGCGCAAAATATAGAGCAGGCGAGTGTCGTTGTTGTTTCTACCGCGATTAATGAACAAAACCCAGAAATTATCGCAGCGCGAGAAAAGCGAATTCCTATTGTCCGCCGTGCGGAAATGTTAGCGGAATTAATGCGTTTTCGTCATGGGATTGCGATTGCTGGTACTCATGGTAAAACGACGACGACAGCTCTCGTGACACAAATTTATTCTGAGGCTGGATTAGATCCGACCTTTGTTAATGGTGGATTAGTGAAAAGTGCAGGCACCAATGCACGTTTGGGGTCAAGTCGGATCTTAATTGCTGAAGCAGACGAAAGTGATGCTTCGTTTCTACATCTTCAGCCTATGGTGACGATTGTTACTAATATTGAGCCCGATCATATGGATACCTATGGTGGCGATTTTGAAACCCTAAAACAGACCTTTGTTGATTTTCTGCATAACCTCCCATTTTATGGTCAGGCAGTTTTGTGCATCGATGATCCTGTAGTGAGGGAGCTTATTCCACGAATTAGTCGTCATGTGATTACTTACGGATTTTCTGATGCAGCCGATGTGAAAATCATCGATTATCAGCAGCAGGGACAGCAAGGACATTTCAAGGTGCAAAGACAAGGCAAAGCCGATTTGACCATCACCTTAAATATCCCAGGGCGTCATAATGCACTTAATGCAGCAGCAGCGATTGCGGTCGCAACAGAAGATGATATTGATGACCAATCTATTATCCGCGCTTTAGCCAGTACACAAGGCACTGGGCGTCGTTTTGATCATTTGGGTGAATTTAATTCTGGGAATGGCGATGTGATGCTGGTGGATGATTATGGTCATCATCCAACAGAAGTGGATGTGACCATCAAAGCGGCTAGAAATGGCTGGCCAGAAAAACGTTTAGTGATGGTGTTTCAGCCTCATCGTTATACACGAACACGTGATTTGTATGATGATTTCGCGCATGTACTAGAACAAGTTGATGTTTTATTAATACTGGAAGTGTATTCTGCAGGAGAAAAGCCGATTGCTGGCGCCGATAGTCGTTCATTGTGTCGCACCATACGTCGGCGTGGAAAAGTTGATCCGATTTTTGTTCCTGATAATGCTGCTTTACCTTCAGTTTTGGCAAATATTCTACAGGACGGTGATTTGATTTTAACTCAAGGAGCCGGTGATGTGGGTAAAATTGCTAAGCAACTTGCAGGGTTAAAGCTCAATATTGAACAAATGCAACGGTGTTAGTGCTTTTATCATTGAAATATTGTATTCATTAATCATGAATTAATAGTGATTTCTTAATTTGGGTATTTGATACTTTCTATTGGCTCAGTATAATTCATAGGTTAAGGGCGTGTTTCTAACTCCATTAAGCAACGACATAGGAAACCACTTTGTTAATCGACATAGGGTTATCAGGCTTTGATTAACGAAATGTTAAATAAAGGTCGTGGCTTATCTACGCTACTTCAAGTTAAGCAGCATGTAGCTTCAGGATGCTTTTTCTTGATGGTGCTGTTGTCGATTGGCTTTCTGCTACATTCAACGGTCAGTTGGATGTGGGACGATCAGCGTTTACCTTTGTCGCAACTGGTTTTAGAAGGTGATTTGCAATACATCTCTTCTCGCGAAGTTCAGCAGGCATTTGCCGAACTTGAGCATATTGGTACTTTTATGTCGCAAGACATTGATGTTTTACAAGGACAAGTTCAATCTCTTCCTTGGGTCGCTCATGCTTCTGTCCGTAAGCAGTGGCCTGATACAGTCAAAGTTTTTTTGACTGAACATCAGGTTGCAGCAATATGGAATGGTAACGCCTTGCTTAATGATAAAGGTCAAGTTTTCCATGGCAGTGCCGCTATGGTAGATGATGAGCTGGTTAAATTATACGGACCAGAAGGAAGTGGCTCTAAAGTTCTTGGTGTGTGGCGTCAATTTAATCCACAATTTCAAGTACTGGGTCTCAATATTTCATCGCTGGTGTTTAATGATCGGCGAGCTTGGCAGATTATTCTGGATAATGGTATTCGTCTAGAGTTAGGCAAAGAGTCCTTGGAGGAGCGAATTACTCGCTTTTTATTACTTTACCAACAGTTAGGCGATGATGCTGAAAGAGTCAGTTATATCGATCTAAGATACGATATCGGTGCCGCAGTAGGCTGGTTTGCAGATCAAGAGTAACAAAGAGAGTTAAAATGACGAAATCGGCCAATGAAAGTATTGTAGTTGGGCTAGATATCGGGACCTCCACCGTGTCTGCTTTAGTTGGGGAGGTTTTACCCGATGGGCAAATTAATATCATTGGCGCTGGCACCAGTCCTTCACGAGGGATGGATAAAGGAGGCGTTAATGATCTTGAATCGGTGGTGAAATCCGTGCAAAGAGCCGTTGATCAGGCTGAATTAATGGCTGAGTGTGATGTAAGTCGCGTTTTTCTATCAATATCTGGCCGGCATATTGCAAGTCGTATTGAAAAAGGGATGGGCGCTATTTCAGATGAAGAAGTTTCTCAAGATGATATGGACCGTGCAATACACACGGCAAAATCAATAAAAATCGGTGAGGAACAACGGATCTTACACGTCATTCCACAAGAATTTACGATTGATTACCAAGAAGGGATAAAAAACCCGCTAGGATTATCAGGGGTGCGTATGGAAGTTAGCGTTCACCTGATTACCTGTCATAACGATATGGCACGAAATATAATTAAAGCCGTAGAGCGTTGTGGTTTGAAAGTTGAGCAGTTGGTTTATTCTGGGTTGGCCGCTAGCCATGCAGTTATAACTGAAGATGAACGAGAGCTTGGTGTTTGTGTCATAGATATTGGTGCTGGCACCATGGATATCGCCATATGGACCGGTGGTGCATTACGCCACACACAAGTGCTTGCTTACGCGGGTAATGCCGTGACCAGTGATATCGCTTTTGCTTTCGGCACGCCGGTGAGTGATGCCGAAGAAATAAAAGTAAAATATGGCTGTGCGCTGAGTGAGCTGGTCAGTAAAGATGATACGGTCAATGTTCCCAGTGTTGGTGGACGACCATCAAGAAGTTTACAAAGGCAAACTTTATCAGAAGTAATAGAACCTCGCTACACTGAGTTGATGGGGCTTGTGAATCAAATTATTGATGCAGAACAGGATAAATTGCGCAGAGAAGGTATTAAGCATCAACTTGCCGCTGGGATTGTTCTCACCGGTGGAGCTGCGCAAATTGAAGGATTAGTTGAGTGTGCGGAACGAGTATTTCGCAACCAAGTTAGGGTAGGTAAGCCGCTCGAAGTGAGTGGTCTAACCGATTATGTCAAAGAGCCGTATCATTCTACGGCAGTTGGTTTACTTCACTATGCAAAAGACAGTCAAATAAATGAAGATATTGAATATCAAGAGCCTAAACGCCAATCAATGTCGAATCTATTCACACGTTTGCGTAGTTGGATACAAAAAGAGTTTTAACCTGACAGCAGGAAAAACGGAGATAACACATGTTTGAACCGATGATGGAAATGTCTGACGATGCGGTAATTAAAGTCGTTGGGGTTGGTGGCGGCGGCGGCAATGCGGTCGAACACATGGTGCGTGAATCCATCGAAGGCGTGGAATTCATCAGTATCAATACCGATGCGCAAGCACTTCGTAAAACCAACGTTAATACTGTTATTCAAATTGGTGGCGACATCACAAAAGGGTTAGGAGCAGGTGCAAACCCGCAAGTTGGTCGTGATGCCGCTTTAGAAGACAAAGAAAGAATTAAAGAAATTCTTTCTGGAGCCGATATGGTATTTGTTGCTGCTGGCATGGGCGGTGGTACCGGGACTGGCGCTGCACCTGTTATTGCAGAAGTAGCGAAAGAACTCGGTATTCTTACCGTTGCGGTGGTGACGAAGCCATTTAGCTTTGAAGGTAAGAAGCGTTTAGCCTTTGCTGAGCAGGGGATTGAGGAGCTTTCAAAACACGTTGATTCTTTAATCACAATTCCCAACGAGAAGCTATTAAAAGTATTAGGCCGTGGCATTACCTTACTTGAAGCTTTTGCTAGTGCCAATGATGTACTTAAAAATGCAGTACAAGGTATTGCTGAGCTCATCACTCGTCCAGGTATGATTAACGTCGACTTTGCTGATGTAAGAACCGTTATGTCAGAAATGGGTCACGCAATGATGGGCAGTGGTGTCGCTACCGGTGAAGACCGAGCTGAAGAGGCGGCTGAAATGGCAATTTCAAGCCCACTTTTGGAAGATATCGATCTTGCAGGCGCTCGCGGAGTGCTGGTCAACATTACCGCTGGTTTAGATATGCGACTAGATGAGTTCGAAACCGTAGGTAATACGGTTAAAGCGTTCGCTTCTGATAATGCTACCGTGGTTATTGGCACATCGCTTGATCCTGATATGGCAGATGAAATACGCGTAACCGTTGTTGCCACAGGCATAGGTAACGAGAGAAAGCCAGAAATAACGTTAGTTGCTGGCGGTTCTAAAACCAAGCCAGCACCGGTTTCAGCGGTATCAAGTAAAGTTGAAGAGAGTTCATCAGCACCTTTACAAGTTAAACCAGAGGTTGGTAATCAATCTGCAGCGGCCAGTGGTAGTCATCACTCTTCAGCGTCAGCGAGTCAGAGCGTAGCTCCAAAAGCCGAGAAAGAAAGTGGCTATTTAGATATCCCCGCTTTTTTACGACGCCAGGCTGATTGATTTTTCATCAAAATTTGACAGCGTTCAAAACTTTGATATTATGTCGGACGATTTTTTATCGGGCGAGTCCTGTAGCACCGAATTAGAGGCAAGAAGATGATCAGACAACGTACTCTGAAAGAAATAGTGAAAACAACTGGGGTGGGACTACACTCTGGGCGTAAAGTCACGCTTACTCTTCGCCCTGCTGCGGCAAATACAGGTATTATTTATCGTCGCACCGATATTAATCCTCCGGTTGATTTTCCTGCTGATCCTGAGTCTGTACGTGACACTATGCTGTGTACGGCATTAGTTAACGAGCAAGGAGTTCGAATTTCAACGGTAGAGCATTTGAATGCTGCCTTAGCTGGTATGGGGATCGATAATATTATTATTGAAGTAGATGCCCCAGAGATACCCATCATGGATGGTAGTGCTAGCCCATTTGTTTTTCTGCTACAACAAGCAGGTATTGAAACCTTGAATGCCGCTAAGCGTTTTATCCGTGTTAAAAAACCGGTACGTTTTCAAGATGGTGATAAGTGGGCAGAGCTTCGTCCACACAATGGTTTTAAAATGGACTTTGAGATTGAGTTTAATCATCCAGCCATTGATGGTGAAGAGCAGCATTTAGTGTTTGATTTCTCTTCACAAGGTTTTATCAAAGAGATTGCTCGGGCGCGTACCTTTGGCTTTATGCGTGATATCGAATATTTGCAGTCGCAAAATCTTTGCCTCGGCGGCAGCTTTGATTGTGCCATTGTGCTTGATGACTATCGGATTCTTAACGAAGAAGGCTTGCGTTTTGCCAATGAGTTTGTGACTCATAAAGTCCTTGATGCTATCGGTGACCTTTACATGTGTGGTCATACTTTAGTGGGTGAATTTAGAGCTTACAAATCAGGCCATGGTCTAAACAATCAGTTGCTTAGAGCTTTGTTAGCTGATCAAGAGGCATGGGAGTGGGCAACCTTCGAACAAGAAGCCGGCTCTCCGGTTGCTTTTGGCAAGCCTAATATGGTTATTGCATAAATCATTAATAAATAAAAAAGCCAGACTATGTCTGGCTTTTTTATTTATTCGCTTTTTACTTCGGAATAGGCAAAAGTTTTCATCAGCGGCAATATATCAACTTAGTGGCGGTAATTTATTGCCGCCCTTCATCGATAGCTGAAAAATCATGCTTTTTATTGAGTTAATCTTTAGCTGATACTCTTCGTTCTTAAAGCGTAAAATGGTATCTTATGTTTTTAACGCTATTCCATAGATGGTTATCGATAAAATCTAATACTTGGTGTTAGTTAATACCTTAAGTATCTTGAAAACCCACTTCTTCGCCACAATATCCAAGATACATGATTTATCTCAGTATTCTTAGTTGAAGATAGAGTTATTGGAATTTTAAAGTAGATCGGGACGATCTAAGCAAAGAGAGATATATAAAAAATGATAACTAAGCTACTGACAAAAGTGCTTGGCAGTCGCAATGACCGAACCTTGCGTCGTTTGAGAAAAATTGTCAAAGAAATTAATGAATTTGAACCCGCATTTGTTACCTTGTCAGATGACGAACTAAAGGCTAAAACGATCGAATTTCGTCAGCGAATTGAACAGGGTGAATCACTCGATCAGCTATTACCTGAAGCATTTGCAACCGTTCGTGAAGCCTCTAAGCGTGTATTTGGTATGCGTCATTTTGATGTTCAGTTAATTGGTGGCATGGTACTTAATGCTGGGAAAATTGCTGAGATGCGCACTGGTGAAGGTAAAACTTTAACCGCCACATTACCTGCTTACCTTAATGCGTTAGCGGGTAAAGGCGTACACATTGTCACCGTTAATGACTACTTAGCCAAACGTGATGCGGAAACTAACCGACCTTTATTTGAGTTTTTAGGTATGACGGTTGGTGTCAACGTGCCCAATATGCCCCCTCAAGAGAAAAAACAAGCTTATTTAGCTGACATTCTTTATGGAACCAACAACGAATTTGGCTTTGATTACCTACGTGACAATATGGCATTTCGCATGGAAGACCGTGTTCAACGTGAACGCTTCTTTGCAGTCGTCGATGAAGTTGACTCGATTTTAATCGATGAGGCGCGTACACCGCTCATCATATCAGGACCAGCGGAAGACAGCTCTGAATTATATACTCGTATTAATACTTTAATCCCTAACTTACAGCGACAAGATAAAGAAGATTCAGAAGAATATCGTGGCGATGGTCATTACACTCTGGATGAGAAATCTAAACAAGTTTACTTAACGGAAACTGGCCAAGAATTTGTGGAAAACCTATTGGTCGAAAACGAGCTAATGGAAGCGGGAGATACCCTATACTCGCCAACCAATATCAGCCTATTACATCATGTTAATGCTGCTTTGCGTGCTCATGTCTTATTTGAGAGAAATGTCGATTATATCGTTACTGATGAAGGTGAA
>SLFB01000347.1 GCA_007124475.1 Vibrio sp.
AATAAACGTCGTTTGTATAGTAAACGCTATCAATGGTTAGATGAGTTAGAGCTAGCTATCGGTGAGCGACTCAAGCAATTGAGCTGCTAATTGTTGGCACATACCGACTATGTGATTGGGGTGAACGACACGTAACCAACACCCCTATAGCTTCTATAGCCCTTAATTTGATTTATTATTTAATGAAAGGTCTCAATATAGAGATCTTCCACCTTACTTCTTGCCCATTCTGTGCGCCGTAAAAATTTCAAAGAAGATTTAATGGATGGATCGCTTTTAAAACAGTTGATGCTAATTCGTTGCGCTAATCCTTGCCAGCCATAATGTTCGACCAATCTAGTCAGAATTTTTTCTAACGTCAGGCCATGTAAAGGGTTATGCGGCTGCGCATGGGAATCGTTGGTTGGCATAAAAATAGAGTCAGTAATTATTGGGTTAGCCAGTATAGCGCGCTTGGCGATAAATGTGCACTAGCGCTGATCTTTACCTCATCAAGATGCTAAGTTGTTGGTTATTTGTTGGCTTTGCGTCGTCAGCATGCCATACAGAGAATCTTGACTCAGCTTGAAAGTGAATGCTTACTGTTTGCTAACAAACCATTCACCGCTGCTCATTGTTCGATTGCGGTAGGATTAGCTTATCTCGATTTTCGTTTAAGTCAGCTAAATTGGCAACGCTCGTATCCACAGTTGGCAAGCTGGTATGCACAAATCACACAGCGCTCCAGTTTTCAACAAACGCAATTTTCCTAGTGAGTCTACCGATTTACCCGGTTTTGAAGACAAGTTTGCAAAACAAAGCAGCTGGCAGTGGAACTTTGGCCAAACTCCACCTTTTACTCACCATTTGGATGAGCGTTTCACGTGGGGAGGAGTAGAAATTTTTCTCGATGTTGAGCAAGGAGTGATTCAGCAAGCGACGATTTTCAGTGATATGCTCGATCCTTACCCGATGGAGCTATTAGCGCAAAAAATGAGCCGCATACCTTATGATCGCTGTGCTATTGCTTTGTGCATTGAGCAATTAGCGCAGCAACACTCAGAGTATGCAAAGGAGCTGCAAGAGTTGTCAGCATGGATAGTGACCGCTTGTTGAGTATTGACTGAGTGAGCCATCCCCCTTGTGCCAAAACCAAACATAGTCAAGCCACACTTAATGAGCGGCTTGTAGATAATAACCCATGCCGCGTTTGGTTTTGAGCAGCGGGGAGGTAAAAGGGTCATCAATTTTTTTGCGTAATCGGCGCATGTAAACATCGACCACATTGGTTAAGGGATCTTGATGCATTCCCCAAACGTTAGCCAGAATGCGCTCGCGACTAAAAATATGCCCAGGCTTGTTCATCAATAATTCTAAAATGGACAGCTCTTTGGCGGTCAATTCAATGGATTGATTGGCACGGGTGACACGCATGGTCGATAAGCAGAGGACCAAATCTGCGACTTGTAGTGTGGCTAAGGGACTGGATTCAGAGTGACGCCGCTGTAGGGCATCTAAACGAGCCAGTAACTCTTCAAAATGGAATGGCTTAGCAAGATAATCGTCTGCGCCAGTGCGCAAGCCTTTGACTCGTTCATCAACATCACCTAACGCTGACAGCATCAAGATGCGGACATCAATGCCCGCTGAGCGGATTTGTTGACAAATGGTCAGTCCATCACAATGAGGCAGCATGCGATCTAAAATCAGCAAATCAGGTTCATAGCTGATAACGGTTTCTAGCGCGTATTGGCCATCATTCAGGTGTTGGATCTGATGACCTTCGGCTTTTAAGCCTCGTTCGATAAAACTTGCGATTCTAGGATCATCTTCAATTAATAAAATGCGCATGCTAAACCTCTTCCAGTGGAAAGCTAAGGGTCACTTGGCTACCTTGATTAAGCTGGCTAGCGATCTTGATCTCGCCATTTAATTGTTTAGCCATGCTCTGAGCTAAGGTTAAGCCTATGCCGAGTCCGTCAGGACGATATTGTTTACCATTGTTAGCGCGAAAATAGCGTTCAAAAATACGCTCAAGGTCATCGCTAGCGATTCCAATACCTTGATCATTAAGTTGAAACGATACTTGGTGGGGTTCGAGCGTTAACGTTAGTGTAAGTGACTGTTTTTTCGGGTCATAACGTAATGCATTATCAACAACAATACGGATGATCATCAATAGTTTATCTAAGTCGGTATAGCAAATCAGCGCCTGCCAATTGGCTTGTGTTGGCTCTGTGGCTGCAACGGTGACTTGCTGAGAGCTGGCAAGCAGGTTGGTTTGTCGCACAATGGCTTGCCAAATCGCCTCAAGTGTCATCGCGGTGAGCGTCGGCTTAAATAGCTGTTCATCTTGGCGGATCAGCATTAATAGATCATCAATACGATAAGATAAATGCATCGCTGACTCGTTAATACGTTGTAAGGTTTGTCGATACTCGTCATCAGTATTATGACGGCTACGCAGGGTGATTTGCGCTTCGCCTAAAATGGCCGTTGCTGGGGTGCGTAGCTCGTGGCTAACGTTGGCAAAAAACTCTTTTTGTTGATGTTTGGCTTTTTCTAGGGTTTGCAAGGCTTGAGCGAGCTCTTGGGTGCGAGCTGTTACTTCGCGCTCAATCAGTTGGCGAGAAGCCATTTCTTGTTGCTGAGCTTGCTCTAAGCTTTGCGCCATATAGTTGAAATGGCGAGCGAGAGTTTTCAGCTCCAAGGGGCCACTGACGACAATTCGATGATCCAGTTGGCCTTGCTCTAATGCAGTAGTGCTTTTGACCAATTCCGCCAATGGTTTGGATAAGGTTCTCAGCAGCCAGCCACCGAGTAATCCACCTAAAATCACCCCAATCACCGCAAGGCTGATGATCACGCTTCTCACGTTCGATAGCGCGCTCATTGCTGCACTTTCATAACGAGCGGTACGCTGCTGCTGCACTTGTATCGCTAGATTGAGTAACTGATGAAGATCAGTATTATCGACCTGATCAAACGACTGACTAAGCAGCAGCCAGCGCTCATCATCATCGGTAATTTTAGCGATTTCCCATGAGCGTAGTGCTTGTTTTAAACTGGCGAAGTTGGTTTCAAATAAAGAGATGACTTTAATTTGCTGAGTAATTTCCGCAAAGTCTTGCTGAGTTAAACTCTGTTGCTGGGCTTGTTCGGTGAGCTGGTTGAGCTTTTCTAGTAAATCTTCAATTTTGGCAAAGCGTAGGTCGCGTTTTAAAGTACTGCCATCTTTCACCAGCAGATATTCAGCTAGCCAGATCTTCAATTGTTGTTTTTCGGTGCTCAGTTGCATAAAGCCTTGTAAAATTTGGTTAGACACTTGCCCACGCTGCAGGTGCTCATTGGCGACTTGATTCGACCAATAAGCCGCCCCCGCCTGAGCTAAAATCAGCGACAGTAAAAGTGCCAACACAAACGATAGTTGATAGCGAAACACAGCCATTTCCTCAGAGCATAGCGTTAATAACAGCAGAGTAAGCGATTTATGTACTGACGGTAAACCATGTTCATCTTAGGTTAATCTTAGCGCAGGGTTTAGGTTCATCAAAGCGCGCTACAGTAACCACTCCAATCACTTAAATCCGTAAGGCAGGGACTATGCAACGCATCCATAAAACTCTTTCTATTTCAGCGTTATTATTATCCAGCGTGTTACCGTGGGCAGCTCAGGCTTCTTCGCCAGTTGTGAAT
>SLFB01000312.1 GCA_007124475.1 Vibrio sp.
AAACTGCGGCAGAAAACGCTCAGCTTCTGCCATTGCTAAAGGACAGGTGGGGAACGACACACAGGCCATCGAATTCTTACGCTGCTCGCTAACCTGATCATTGATTAAACCATGTAGCCGAGCGATCTGTTCAATCTCTGCTTTATCTTCCGCTGCCACGCCAGCGACAATCAAGTTTTGATTGGCTGTCATGCGAAAATCGCCCTGATGGATTTTAGCGATTTCAGCGACACCGGTTTTCAATGGTTTACCTGGGAAATCCAATATACGACCATTTTCAATAAACAGCGTTAGGTGATGCTTACCGTCAATACCTTCTATCCAACCGATCCGATCGCCACGTTCGGTAAATTGATAGGGACGACTTGGCGCAAATTGAATACCTGCACGTTGTTCAACTTCAGCTTTAAAAATCTCAACACCCACTCTATCTAAGGTGTATTTAGTTTTAGCGTTTTTACGATTAGAACGGTTACCCCAGTCACGCTGAGTTGTGACTACTGCTGCTGCAACCTCTAAGGTTTTCTCTAACGGAATAAAGCCAAAATCATCCGCGCGGCGCGGATAGGTCGATGTATCGCCATGCGTCATCGCCAAACCACCACCCACCAGCACATTGAAACCAACTAATTTACCCTGCTCGGCAATTGCAACGAAATTCAGATCGTTGGCATGCACATCGACATCATTTTGCGGCGGGATCACCACCGTAGTTTTAAACTTACGTGGTAAATAGTGCTGACCTAAAATCGGCTCATCATCTTCAGTCGTTTCTACTTTTTCACCGTCCAACCAGATTTCAGCGTAAGCGCGGGTTTTCGGTAAGAGGTGTTCACTGATTTTTTTCGCCCACTGATAAGCTTCTTGATGCAATTCAGATTCAACAGGGTTTGAAGTACACAACACATTACGGTTTACATCACCAGCCGTAGCAATCGAATCAATGCCAATGCTATTCAGCGTTTGGTGCATTAATTTGATATGAGGTTTTAATACACCATGGAACTGAAAGGTCTGCCGCGTGGTTAAACGAATGCTGCCATAAAGAGAATGTTCACTGGCAAACTTATCTATCGCTAACCACTGCTGAGGCGTAATAACCCCCCCCGGCATACGAGCTCGCAACATAACATTGTGCAACGGCTCTAGCTTTTGCTTGGTTCGCTCGTTACGAATATCACGATCATCTTGTTGATACATACCGTGAAAGCGGATCAGCTGAAAATTATCCGCGCTAAATCCACCAGTAATACGATCTTGCAGATCCTGCTCAATCGTACCCCGCAAAAAATTGCTTTCGCGTTTTAAGCGTTCATTATCCGAGAATGGACCTAACACTTGGCCTAGTACTTCTTGATGGCTTTTTTGCGATTTCGTGCTCATTAGTAAACATCCCTTTGGTAACGCTTCGCTTTACGTAAATCATTAATAAATTGTTCTGCTTGATCTTTGTCTAGACCGCCTTGCTGTATCGCAATCGTTATCAAAGCTTGATGAACATCTTTTGCCATATACTGAGCGTCACCACATACATAAAGGTAAGCACCTTGATTAATCCACTGCCAAACTTGCTCAGCTTGTTCTAATAAACGATGCTGTACATAGACTTTTTCATGCTGATCTCGGCTGAATGCCACATCCAAACGGGTTAACACTCCGGCTTTTAGATATTTCTGCCACTCGACTTGGTAAAGGAAATCTTGGGTAAAGGTTCGATCGCCAAAAAATAGCCAATTTTTACCCGGTGCAGCCCGATTATCTCGCTCTTGGATAAAACTGCGGAAAGGCGCAATCCCCGTTCCCGGACCAATCATAATAATGGGTGTATTATCATCTTCTGGGAGCTTGAAATGGTTATTGGCTTCAATAAAGATTTTCACCTGCTCGCCTTCCGCTAATTGATGCGCAATAAAGCTTGATGCGCCGCCTTGGCGCAACTCATCATTCACCGGATATTCAACGACAGCAACGGTCAGATGTACTTCTTCATCCACTTCCGATTGACTAGAGGCTATCGAATACAGACGAGGGGTCAATCGACGCAGCAAACCAACCAGTTGTTCGGCTGATAACGAGCATTTCTTCTCTTTTAAGACATCAATAATTTGCGTCCGTGCAGAATACTCACGCAGCTTATCTTTATCTCCCACCAGTTTTTGTAGCTTTTTACTGGCTGATAATTCAGCAAACTGACTAATAAACTGAGGATTCGACGTAGTGATCTCATAATGCTTAATTAACGCATCATAAATTGTGTATGCCGTACCGTCGACGTCAACCTGTTCATCTCCGGTTAAGCCCACCAGCGTTAAGATCTGTTGTGCTAATTGAGGATTATTCTCATACCAGACACCCAGCGCATCACCAGGCTGATAGGTTAAACCGGAGTCGGTTAAATCAATTTCGATATGCCGTACATCTTTTCCAGAATCTCGCCCAGTAATTTTTTGGCTCGTTAACAAGGTAGCCACATATGGATTTTGTTTCGAATAGAGGCTTGGTTTAGCCTGTGTTTGATTTAAAGGAAGCTGAACCACTTGTGCCTGATCAACACTCAACGCTTGTTGAACAATTTGTAGCGCTTTTTCACTCCAATCCGCTGCTGGTGAAGCGTAATCAACATCACAATCAATACGTTCAATAAAACGCTGCGCGCCTAGTTTTTCTAAAAACAGGTCAAAATCTTTACCCGTTTGACAGAAAAACTCGTAGCTCGAGTCTCCTAAACCAATCACACCATATTTTAAATGCGGTAATTTAGGCGCTTTTTTAGATTGCAAAAACTCATGCAAAACCAATGCATTATCAGGCGCTTCACCTTCACCATTGGTTGAGGCGACAATAATCACGTGCGTTTCTTTAGCCAGATCTTTGCCTTTGTAATCGCTGGCATCAAATAGCTTCACCGCAATACCAAGCGTTTGTGCCTGTTGTTCAATCTGTTGTGCAAGTCCTTTGGCATTACCGGTTTGCGAAGCAAAAATAATGGTTAATTGCCCTTGCGGTGTTGAAGTTACAGAAAGTGCTTGAGATACCGCGGCACCAACATGGTTGGCAGGCGCTTGACTTAACCCCCAGAAATAACCACTCAACCAAGCCAATTGATGCGGAGAAAGTTCCGTAGCAGTTTGCTGAAGTTGCGAAAGCTGAGAGTCGTTGATTGGGCTGGCTAATAACGCCAATTCTTGTGGTAAGGTATTTCCTGAAGACATTGTCACGACGTCCTTATTCATTGCGTGACGATAGGTTAACCACTCTCGTTAATAACAAGAAAGAATAGAAGAGAATGTTTTATAACTTTTTGGAAGTAAGTAGCCAATACGCTCTAATCAAAGCGACTTTCTATTCTTACCTGTTTGAACCCGACAGCCATAGCCGATTTAGAAGCTGAATCAAGATCGGTATAATGACACTCCTCACCACTCGCATCCGTCAAAGGTACAAATCCCCCTCGTTGATGGCGGAACTCGACTATCCAAGTTCCTTCAATAGATGATGGCTCAATAATCGCTTCAATTAGCATTTGCTCTCGATAGAGGTTTCTTAATTCATTGATTGTCATGGCTCAGCTCGCTTTACTCAATTAACCATTCTTTAATGATGGTTTAATTCGCTTAAATTGCGAGCCAATGAACCAGATTTAATCAAAATATACTCAAACAACTTGGAGTTG
>SLFB01000259.1 GCA_007124475.1 Vibrio sp.
AATTACCCTGTTTCAGACTCTCTATCGTTATTATGCTAATTTTTGATATACTCATGACGTTTGAGGTCGTAGTCATGTTGGTTATATTTTTTTGCTACTGTTTGTAGATTCTTGAAAGTGCTGGCGGTGAACGCTTCGGCCCTGCCAATTTAGGTTTTGGTTAATTAACAGATTTTATAATTGTGTCATTTAAGTGAGGTTTACCGTGAAGGAAAAGGTGAATAAAAAACAGCGGCTTTTACCGCTCAATACAGAGTATACGCAGGAAATCGCGTTAGACCATGGCCGAGGGGTGATCAAAGATAATGCGCTGAAAGCCGTGGTCACCAGTGCGCTATTTCGTACTCGAGTGGTTAAGGCGCAAAAAGGCAAAGGTAGTTTCAAACGACAAGCAAAACATAAGGGTCAAGAACCCTGTACAAAAGGGAATAGAATCTTTTTTGTACAGGGTTTTTCTTTTGTTCATGCTTTATTGTTCTGTAAACATCCTGCCTTCAATCAGTAGTGTCATTTCTTATACCCAAACGACTTGAAGTTGCAGGTAGGCGGCAAGTGAGCGAATCCCCATGAGCATAGGTAAACTATGTGATTGGGGTGAACGAACGTAGCCAACACCGCTGCAGCTTCAAGTAGGAAGGGTATAGTCTTTAATCCTCTCCTCGCTTTTGTTCTATTTTCACTCTAAGATTGGCAATCAAAATGTTATGTTATAACATTTAATTTTGAGGTGAGGGAACAATACATGAGAAAACATACAGCGCTTAAATCCATTCTGCTCGAAAACACTTCAACGTTACCCATAAGTCCGTTACCGAGCATCTTAACGGATATTTATCAACCTGAGCATAACATTGCGATATGGCAACGTGGTTTATCTACCGAGTTGCAGTACAACGTTGAATTGTTGATGCAGCAAGCAAAATCATTGGCGTTAGCGTTACCAGTGACCCCGGAGGATGCGGCTGAGCTGCTGCATGATAAACTTGTGAATTACGCTGGTGCTAAAGTACTGAGTGAAGATATTGCTCTTATCGTTGATATGTTTTGTTGTTTGTTTGATGCGCAAAAGGTCGGGGTGAGGCTAACGATACTTGATAAACCGATGTGTCCTAAATTTCACGTCGATCATGTGCCATGTCGGTTGGTGACCACTTATGCGGGTTCTGCCACGCAGTGGTTGAGTAACCAAGGGCTCGATAGAACGAAACTGGGGGCGGGCAGTTTGGGCCAGCCTGATGATTGCTCCGGTTTATTCGCGAAAGAGAGTGTTATCCATCAAATGGCGACGGGTGATGTCGCATTGCTAAAAGGCAGTGGCTGGGAGGGAAACGAAAGCAACGGCTTAGTGCACCGCTCGCCAGTATATATCCCAAACGAACGACGTTTATTATTGACCATCGATTTTATATAGACCAAAAGAAACCCAAGCAATCCACGGACGGCTTGGGCTTTGATTTGACTGTAATAGTATCAATAATGGCTATTGCTGACGTGAACGACGCATCCACATTAGGGTTAGGTAACCATTTTTTTAGTAAGGTCTATTGCCTGTTGAATGAGCCATTTGGTGGTAAAAAACAAGCTTTCTGCTAATCATTCAAGCGAATTTCTTTTATCGTTGGTTATCTTGTGTAAACTGTAAGTATAAGATCAATATGATCATGGCCTACATAAATGGATGAAATAAGGTAACTGAGTGAAAAAGCTAATTTTAATTGTGGTCTGCGCCATGTTCGCGGTTGCGGCGATCGCGAGTATCACGGCAACAACATTTATCTCCCGTGACGAAATAGATAATATTATTCTTGAGCGTTCAAAAACTCAGGCTGAGTTACTCGCGGAAAGTGCCGGCTATATTTTAGCTAATTCGGCCGATCCTGCCTCTGATTTACAAGCGATGGTTGAATCATTAGGAAAACGTAATGATATCAGCTACGCAGTGGTGATTGATAAAAATATTGCAGCGGTGGCGCATAGTGACCGAGAGCGAGTTGGCCGTGTTTACAGTGATGATTACACGATAGCGGGAGCAGGGCGAGGGCAGCCAATGCATTCTCGCTGGTATGCAGACCTGCAAGGTGTTTGGGCTTATGACATTATGATGCCAATTTATGTTGATGGCCGTTTATGGGGAGCCTTTGATGTGGGTATTCCGATTACCGAAGTGGATAGCGCTGCCAACGGGATTGCGATTGCTCAGTTAACAGCAATTGGTATTATCTTTGTGGCTTGTATGCTAGTGCTCATCTGGGTACTGAATCGCTTATTTGCTCCATTAAAAGGCTTAGAACATGCATTGGCAGATATTTCTAAAGGAGATGGTGATTTAACGGTTCGCTTACCCGTTACAGGTAATAATGAGATCACTAAGATTTCAATCGCTTTCAATACTTTTGTGGAAAAAATTGATCAAATCATTACCAATGTTGTGGAAACTGGGGTCGAACTCGGCCGCTCCGCTCAGGATCTACGTGATAAGGCTGCGCAGTCTCTTCAGCGTGGTGAAGCGCAAAGTGAGCAAGCTTTACTAGTGGTAACCTCAATGAATGAGATGATCGCCACAATTAATGAAATTTCACAAAGCGCTGCGAATGCGGCCGACTCCGCTTCATCAGCTAACGATGAAACAGAAGCGGGTAAACAAACATTGCTTGAAGCCACTGAGACCATTAACCAACTCGATACAGAAATGGATAACATGTCGACTGTGATTACCTCACTAGCCGACCGTACGCAGTCGATCGTTTCTATTTTGGATGTTATCCGTGGCATTTCTGAGCAGACGAATTTACTCGCATTGAACGCGGCAATTGAAGCGGCACGTGCTGGTGAAGCTGGACGAGGTTTTGCGGTGGTGGCTGATGAAGTGCGTAGTCTTGCGACTAAAACGTCAAAATCAACGGAAGAAATTCAGTCGACTATCGATCGACTTCAGCAAGAAGCGAAAAATGCGGTGGATGCAATGGATACCAGCAAGGCATTAACCACAGAAGGTAACCGAGCCACTGAGCAAGCGTTGCAGGCGCTAGAAAGTATTGCTTTGCAAGTGAGCACCATACTCGATATGAACACTCATGTAGCCACAGCAACAGAGCAGCAATCAAGTGTTGCAAACGAGATTAATGTTAATATGGATAATGTTAATCAGGCAGCACAAGCAGGTTTAACGGACAGTCATCGTTTGGAGTCTAGTAGTCAGGATTTATCGGGGCTGGCGAAAACGCTCGATCATTATGTAGGGGCTTTTAAAGTGTCAGGCAGTAAGTAGTGAGATCTAGCTTGGTTCATCTTGATCATCTAGCCTGTCTAGGTTCATGATCAGTGCCTAACTAGCCCAGCTGCTTTGGTATATCCCCAAACACACCTTATGCTGTTTGGGGATAACAAACTTAAATTAGACGATGTAAATCAGACTATAGATAGTTTGCATCACCTAATTCGCTAGCAAGTACCTTTTGCACTTCTGCTCGAGCTTCTAACCAGTTAACCACTTGTAAACGCTGCTCTTCAGTCGCGCTTTCATAACGTTCCTTAGCGCATAGGAACCCTTCAAAATGGCTTAAACCACCGCCACCAAAGCAAAGGCCAAGTGAATCAATATAATCGATGAATTGATCAACAAATAAATCGTAGCGTTCAAGATCGTTAATATCCGTTTCACAGCTGATCTCAAAGCCAAGAATAGCGAACTCACCTAAAAAAAGCTTCTTGCGTAAGCGGCGGTTTTTATTGTCAATCTTATCTAGTTTCATGCTGGTATCTCGTTATTTCCATAAGGGGAAGCAAGCTATTGTACTGAGCATCGTCAAATAAAGTAAGTAATTGTTCTACTAATCGGTACTCTCTGCTGCCGAAAGGCTTAACGGCGGTTCAGGTATCTCTAAAAAGCAGGCAATGACGCGATACAATTCACCTTCAGCAACAGTAATTTTACCATTTGATTCAATGGCTAATCGGCAGGCTTTGACAAATTGTGTGCGCTCTTTCGTCTTTAATTGCAACAACAGCTCAAGTGCGGTTCGACTTAAAGGCCAATTATTCTCCGCTGCTTCAAGGGGAATTATTGGCAAATTCAGATGACGTAACGCATCTTCAAAAGCGATTTGTGCGCCTTGCGGCTCATCATGGCAAACCCAAGCCAGTTCACGCAGTAACCAATAGACGCTAGTTTGCAACTGCTGCAGAGATTTGTTTTGACGCGTATGACCAAATGTAGCGAGTAATTGTTTCTCTAGAAGATTAATCACACACCATTCGGCGAGAGAATAATGATGATCAGTCAGTGATAGTTCACGTAATACTTCACACAAACGGTGCCTTTGCCCTTCACTGAGTGATTTAAGCGCAGGAATGGCTAATTCCAATAAAGGTAAACGTAGGTGCGCTGGTATCGCATAATTTAACCAAGGTAGGACTTTAGCCTGAGCGACCATCGGGATATGTTGCTTGATAATATCACGCTGCGTTTCACTGCCATCAAAGATAAGCGCAAAGGCAACAAAGCGCGCGCTGTATGGCTCGCGCGCCATATCGAGTAATGGCAGAGGTAATTGGCTAATCAAGGCTTGGCCGTTGGCGCATCGTTCAGCGGATGTTGATGCTGTACTTGAAGATGGTTCGCTCGCTGCAGAATGTGTACTTGCGGCAAAGCCGCTAACGGATGAATGAGCAAAAGAGCGAGTTTGATTGTCGTTAGCGCTCTGTATAGTCCCATCCCAATACGGCTCAATTCGCCGGATGCGCTCTTCCAGCGGGGGATGAGTGGCGAACAGGGCTGCAAGGCCAGCGCGACGGCTTTGGCCAAACATCATATGACTGACTTCACTGCTGGCCTTTGATTCTAAGGTTGAACCATGAGAATAAGCGGCGATTTTTTTTAGTGCGCCAGCAACGCCTTGATCGTTGCGGGTAAATTGCACCGCACTGGCGTCGGCAAGAAACTCTCGCTGACGTGAAATCGCGGCTTTGATGATGGAACCAAACAAGGTGCCAAGCCAACCTAGCACAATACAGATCAAACCTAGCACAAATAACGCAGCAACACCTTTGTCTGAATCTGACGAACGGCGTGTCATGCGCCGCCGAGAGAGAGACAAACTATCAACGATAAGATGACCAAAATAGGCAATGCAGGTAATACCAAAAAGCAAACCAATTAAGCGGGTATTGAGACGCATATCACCATTGAGGATATGACTAAACTCATGGGCGATAACGCCTTGTAGTTCATCACGATTAAAATTATCCAGCGCACCTTGAGTAATGCCTATCACCGCATCATCAACATGCATTCCTGCTGCAAAGGCATTAATGCCTGGTTCATCGGCTAATAAATACACTTGCGGTACTGCAATACCAGCGGCGATGGCCATTTCTTCCACCACATTAAGCAGTTGGCGGTGTTTAGGGTGCGTCGTATCACTGGCCAGTAGTTGACCGCCTAGGCTTTCTGCAACGCTAGCACCGCCTTGCTTTTGCAGATCGTACAAACGCAACCAAGCACTAAAGCCAATAACAATACTCAGTGCAACAAAGCAGATAACGCTTAATCGCGCTGTGGCCTGCCAATCAAAAGGGGCATTTGAGATACTGAGGTAAATGAATGTGCTGCCCATGCTGATTAGGGCAGTGATCGACACAACGGCCAATGCAAATAACAGCACCAAGCGCCGTGTTTGTTGCCGAGCGGTATCTTGATGTTGAAAGAAATCCATTAAAAACTCACCTTAGGTGCTGCTTGGAGTGCTTCACTGTCAGCAAACTCAAGTAATTTACCATTTTGGAAGCCAAACATATTGGCAAATAGTACCGGTGGGAAGGTTTGTTTATAGGTGTTGTAACTAGTGACGGAATCATTAAAAGCTTGGCGAGCAAAAGCGACTTTGTTTTCGGTGCTGGTTAGCTCTTCTTGCAGTTGGGTCATCGTCTCACTGGCTTTAAGTTCAGGGTAGGCCTCTACCACAACATTCAAACGTCCCAGAGCATTTTTGAGCATTCCTTCTGCTTGACCGAGTAGTTGAATGGCGGTTTCACTTTCTGGCGCTTCACTTGCGGCTTTTAAACCAGAAATAGCTTGATTACGCGCCTGAATGACACGCTCAAATGTTTCTTGCTCATGCTGCATATAGCCTTTAGCGGTACTGACCAAATTAGGGATTAAGTCATAACGGCGTTTAAGCTGAACTTCAATTTGTGCAAAACTGTTTTTAAATCGATTGCGTAACGTGATCAGCTTGTTGTAAATCGAGATCGCATACACCACGATCAGTAAAATAATAGCCATAATGATGATAAGCGTTGTCATGTTGAGCCCTGTCGTTAATTTAGATAATAGTGTTATACCCTTGCTACTTGAAGCAGCGGAGATTGGCTACATTCGCTCACCTTAATCGTAGAGTCTGCCTATGCTGACGAGGCGTTGAACACTTACTGCCATTTCAAGTAGTTTGACTATATATAACGTGTTGAGTCGAAAAAGCAAACGAATCGAGTTACACATTGTTTCGCCTCATGTTGACTGGCCTTAGAGGCCAAATTTTTTATCTCTGCATCGCTGACTCAAATGGCTACATTTAGATTTTCAACCTCTCATTTATCGATTCCGGGGTGCTTAAAGACAAGCGCTGATTGAAATTCAACCATTAAGTCCTAATCGTTACGCTTGAGGTTACTACCTTAGGGGATTTTGGGGTAGAATGTCGGCGCTGTTGAGCTTTTGTTATGCTTTTGGTTGTCAATCAGGGCAATAAATTCAAACTTGTATCCACCAAACAAAGGATAATTAAGTTTTTTTGAGAGATGATCCTCTAAACGGTTCAATAGCGATAACTTTCTATAACTAAGCTGCCACCTAGCATCCCGACACTGTTGTTTTTGTGTTTGATTTCGGCCATCACTCGCCAGCCATTGTCAACAAAGCCAACTTAACACTCTGTTATTTCCGCAAATGATGGAAGTGCGTGGTGGTCAGAGACAATAGTGACGATTAATACTTGAGTGTTTTACTCGGGTATTGTATATTTGGCCCCATATGATTATCGGCTGCCTACTATCTTAACAAGCATTGAATTTCTCTCATTGCTGAAGCAGCGAATAACGACATCAACGAGAACCGAAGTTATGACTGAACAAATTCATGAAGCGCTATCCCGTAAATATGAGGCAGGCTTCGTCTCTGATATTGAATCTGAAACTTTCGCCAAGGGCTTAGACGAAAGCGTGATCCGTCGTATCTCTGCCATGAAAAATGAGCCAGAGTGGATGTTAGAATGGCGTTTAAAAGCTTATCACAATTGGTTAGCGATGGAGGAGCCTGAATGGGCTCACGTTCAGTACCCGAAAATTGATTATCAGGACGTTTCTTATTACTCATCTCCAAAAAGCATGAAAGATAAACCTAAATCATTAGATGAGGTTGATCCTGAATTACTACGGGTTTATGAAAAACTCGGCATTCCATTGTACGAACAAGAAATGCTAGCGGGTGTTGCCGTTGATGTGGTGTTTGACTCAGTGTCTGTCGTTACCACTTTCCGTGAAAAGCTAAAAGAAGCTGGGGTTATTTTCTGCCCAATTTCCGAAGCAATACAAGAGTACCCTGAGCTGGTCAAAAAATATCTAGGCTCGGTAGTGCCTCGTTCAGATAACTATTTTGCGGCACTAAACAGTGCTGTCTTTACCGATGGCTCATTCGTTTACATTCCTAAAGGGGTGCGCTGCCCGATGGAATTATCGACGTATTTCCGAATTAATGAGCAAAACACCGGCCAATTTGAACGCACTTTGATCATTGCTGATGAAGGCAGCTATGTTAGCTACCTTGAAGGTTGTACCGCTCCTCAACGTGATGAAAACCAACTACATGCTGCTGTGGTGGAGTTGGTTGCTATGGATGATGCCCAGATTAAGTACTCAACGGTACAAAACTGGTATCCAGGTGATGAAGAAGGTAAAGGTGGTATTTATAACTTCGTGACTAAGCGTGGTATTTGCCATACCAATGCGAAAATCTCGTGGACACAAGTGGAAACGGGCTCATCGGTGACTTGGAAATACCCGAGTTGTATCTTAAAAGGTGACAACAGTGTGGGTGAATTTTATTCCGTTGCCTTAACACGCAACCGCCAGCAAGCGGATACGGGCACCAAGATGATCCACTTAGGGAAAAATACTCGTTCAACCATTATCTCGAAGGGGATCAGTGCTGGTCAAAGTAACAATGCTTACCGTGGTTTGGTGCATATGGGACCTAAAGCCGATGGTGCGCGTAACTTTACCGAATGTGATTCTTTGTTAATCGGTGATCGTTGTGGTGCACACACCTTCCCATATATTGAAAGTCGTAACCCGACTGCCAAAGTTGAGCATGAAGCGACAACCTCTAAAGTGAGTGATGAACAGTTATTTTTATGCCAACAACGCGGTTTAGATACAGAAAAAGCGGTATCAATGATCGTCAATGGTTTCTGTAAAGAAGTATTTAAAGAGTTGCCGATGGAGTTTGCCGTGGAAGCCGGTAAGCTGCTTGAAATTAGTCTGGAAGGCTCAGTAGGATAATAATTAGATGTTAAATATTAAAAATTTACACGCTCGTGTGGAGCAAAAAGAGATCTTAAAAGGGTTAAATATTGAGATCAAACCCGGTGAAGTCCATGCCATTATGGGGCCTAACGGTGCTGGTAAAAGTACTTTAGGTTATGTGCTTTCTGGTCGCGATGGTTATGAAGTAACGGGTGGCGAAGCCATGTTCCATGGTGAAAATTTATTGGAAATGGATGTTGAAGAGCGTGCTCGACATGGTTTATTCCTCGCTTTTCAGTACCCGGTAGAAATTCCTGGTGTCAGCAACATGGAATTTATGAAAGAGTCAGTGAATGCTATGCGTGCCCATCGCGGCCAAGAGCCACTGACAGCGGCTGAGTTTTTGAAAAAAGCCAAAGAAGCCAGCAAGCAGGTTCAGTTGCCACTTGATTTCCTGAAGCGAGGGGTGAATGAAGGCTTCTCCGGTGGTGAGAAAAAACGCAATGAAATCATGCAAATGATTTTATTAGAGCCAAGCTTATGTATCTTAGATGAATCAGATTCAGGGCTGGATGTTGATGCGTTACAAGTGGTTGCTAACGGCGTGAACAGTCAGCGTAGTGCTGAGCGCAGCTTTGTGGTTATCACTCACTATCAACGTTTATTGGACTACATTGAGCCAGATTTTGTGCATATTCTTGCTAACGGCCAAATTGTAAAAAGCGGTGATGCTTCATTAGCGCAAGAAATTGAGCAACACGGTTATGCTTTCCTTGGACTTGAAGATCACGAGGGGGATGAGTGATGAGTCAATGGCTTCAGCAAGTGATAGACCGTGGCTCACAAACCAATGATTGGCTGAGCCCGGTTCGTCAACAAGCGCTTAATGCTCTGCGTCAAACCCGCTGGCCGACTCGACGCACTGAAGCTTGGCGTTATACATCACTTTCTTGTTTAGAACAGCTAGAACTGTCGCCTGCGTCAAGTCAGGCAGCGTTAAATCTAGCCTCGATCTCGGGTCTTGAGACCATCGATTTAGTGTTTGTTGATGGCCAGTTACAGACAGATTTAACGGCACTGAATGTGCCACAAGGTGTCAGTATTTATAGCGCTGAAAGTTTGCCTGCTGCTGAGCAAGCTGCCGCTATCGACCGTTTTTCTCAGGTCAAGCCACAGCACCATTTGTTTGGCATGGTCAATGACTTACTTGCTGATAATGTGCTGTTTATTGATGTTGCAGCCGAGTGCCGTTGTACTACTCCAGTTCGAATCGTGCACCACAATAACCCGGGTTATGAAGCTCACTATCGCGTGCAAGTTAGCCTTGGTCAGCGTAGTAAATTAACGTTGATTGAGCACACTCAAGGTGCTGGTGAGAATCTACGAACTGATTTTGCGGAATATTTACTTGATGATCATGCTGAGCTAGAGCATTACCAATTTTTAATGAATAGTCCACAAGCTCTGTATTTTGGTGGTGCCCATTTCTCGTTAAGTGACCATGCTCAGCTAAATAGCACGGTGATTGGCTTTGGTAGCCAACTGTCACGCTTGGATGTGGATATGATCCATAATGGTGAGCATGCTGAAGCGAAAATGAATGCCGTTTATCTATTGGGTGAATCTGAGCATTTTGATCTACACAGTACGATTGAGCATGCGAAACCAAATGGTACTAGTGAAGAAAATGTGCGCGGTATTGTTGGTGATAAAGCAACGGCGGTATTTAATGGCCGTATTCACATCCATCGTGATGCGCAAAAGACCCTTGCTGAGCTTAATAACCGTAATCTATTGCTTTCACGTCGTGGTCAGATCAACACTAAGCCAGAATTAGAAATTTACGCTGACGATGTGAAATGTGCACATGGTGCAACCGTGGCTGAAATTGAAGAAGAAGCGCTGTATTATTTGATGTCACGTGGTATCAGTCGCTCGCAGGCATTAGTGATGCTCAATGTTGGTTTTATCCAAGAATTGATTAACCAAATGCCAAACCAAGCGCTGGCTGAATGGTTAGCACCGATATTGAGTGCTCGTTTTAAAGAGATGGAGGTAAGATAATGAACCACACCTCGCCATTCGATGTGGCTGCAGTTAGAGCGCAATTTCCGATTCTTGATCAACATGTTGATGGTAAGCCACTGGTTTACCTCGACAATGCTGCGACTACGCAGAAACCGATGGCGGTTATTGAAGCCATTACCGATTATTACACTCAGTGTAATTCCAACGTGCACCGTGGTGTTCATCGTCTGGCTGATCAAGCCACACAACGTTTTGAACACTCTCGTGATGTTATCGCTAATTTTATTCATGCTTTTGATCGCAGTGAAGTGATTTGGACTAGCGGCACCACAGAGTCAATTAATATTGTGGCTCATGGTGTGGCCCAGCGTTTACAGCCGGGAGATCAAGTTTTAGTCACAGAAATGGAGCATCATGCTAATTTGGTTACCTGGCAACAGGCTTGTCTGAAAAGCGGAGCTCAATTAGTGGTTGCACCGATCCAAGACAACGGTGAGCTAAACGTGGAGCAGTTTGCATCATTGCTTAACGCATCAACCAAATTCGTTGCGATCCCACATGTTTCTAATGCGCTTGGTACCATAAACCCGATTCAGGCCTTAACGGCACAAGCGAAAGAAGTGGGCGCGCTGGTCTTAATTGATGGCGCGCAAGGCATTGCTCATGGCGGTGTTAACGTTGCTGAGATTGGCTGTGATTTTTACGCTTTCTCTGGGCATAAGGTCTTTGGTCCAACAGGGGTCGGTGTACTTTGGGGTAAAGCTCAAGTACTGCAAGATTGGCCAGTCTGGCAAACCGGTGGTGAGATGATTGCCAAGGTGACTTACCAAGAGGCCACCTGGGGTACTTTACCGTATCGATTAGAAGCAGGAACGCCAAACATCGCTGGTGTTATTGGTTTAGCCGCAGCAATTAATTGGTTTAGCCAATTTGACTCTGCCGAGGTACAGGCTCACGAACATGCTTTGATGGAGCGAGCATTGCAGCACGCTAGTGAACTAGAGGGTTTCCAATTAATTGGTAATGCGAGCGAGAAAATTGGTGTCGTCAGCTTTTTACTTGAGGGATGTCATCCGGCTGATATTGGTTTTATCCTAGATAAGCAAGGTATTGCGATTCGTACCGGTGATCATTGTGCGCAGCCTTTAATGCGTCGTTTGGGTATTCCTGGTACTGCGAGAGCGTCATTTTCTATTTATAATACGCTAGAAGATGTCGATGCACTCTTTATTGCACTTAAAAAAGCTCAGCAAATGTTAGTTTAAGGTAAATTATATGCAGGTAGAAACTTATACTCCTGAAGTGTCGAATCAAGCAGTGCTGACATTAACTGACAGTGCTGTTCGTCATTTTGAAGCCAAATTAGCCAAGCAACCTGATCACGTCGTGCGTGTGTCGATCAAAACCAGTGGTTGTAACGGTTATGCTTATGTTCTAGAGCTCCAGCAGCAGACTCCTGACACCGATCTTACGCTACAGATAACGGATAGATTAACGGTTAAAATTGCTCAAGATGCTATCCCAATGTTACAAGGTTCAGAAATGGATTATGTAAAAGAGGGCCTAAACGGTGTGTTGAAGTTTAATAATCCAAACGTCGTCGGTGAGTGTGGCTGTGGAGAAAGCTTTAATGTCAGCTAAGCTCGCTTTTATTTGCGCCGAATATTTGTTCACTAGGGTTAAGCAATGACACAGAGAATTGTTAACCTAGAACGCGATTGCATGGTAAGACGAGTACCGACCGGTGACCAGCAGCTACTGAAGCAAGGTGAATTTGTCACGATTACCCAAGACTTAGGTGGTAATTACACCATCACATGGCGCGGTAATATGTATCGGGTTGATGGTACTGATGCTGATGCCATTGGCCGTGAGCCTCTTAAGCTTGAATTTGCTACACCGGTTGATAATAAGATTGATAAAACGCAGGTATATCAAGCCCTAGAGACGGTGTACGATCCGGAAATTCCAGTCAATCTATTATCACTAGGTTTGATTTATGAAGTAGCGATTGATCAAGGTTTGCAGCAGGTACAGATTAATATGACTTTAACCGCCCCAGGTTGTGGCATGGGGCCTGTACTTGTCGGTGACGTAGAACATAGAGTTGGTATGGTGCCAAATGTACAGCAAGTAAAGGTTAATTTGGTGTTTGAGCCACCTTGGTCACGTGAAATGATGAGTGAAGAAGCTCAACTCGAAACCGGACTGTTTTTTTAATTCTCGGTTCTACGGGTGCCGTAGAACCGTTACGACACCTCAATCCAGTCGATGTCGTATCAATTCGTAAGGATATAGAGCCTAAAATGAACTTACCAAGTTACCAAGAAATCATCGAAGATTTGGCTTTTTTTGATGATTGGGAGCAGCGCTACCAATACATTATCGATTTAGGCAAGGCATTAACCCCATTTGATGAGCATCAAAAGCGAGATGAAGATCTAGTACCTGGCTGTCAGAGTCAAGTATGGCTGCATACCGAAGTAGAACAGGGGCGTTTACAGCTTTTTGCCTATAGTGATGCCATTATTGTTAACGGGTTACTCGCGGTTGTTTTAGCCGCTTACCATAATAAAACGGCAGATGAAATTTTGACGTTTGATATCGACAGTTACTTTAAAGAATTGGACTTAGAGCGCCATATTAGCCCAACACGGGGTAATGGATTAAGAGCCATTGTGGGTAAAATTCAGCAATTAGCACGTCAACAACAGTAATCAATAATAT
>SLFB01000341.1 GCA_007124475.1 Vibrio sp.
AAGATTAAAGATTAAAGATTCATCGGGAAAGCAACGCAATGCATTAGCCATTGCGTTGCTTTTTTATTACACGAGGGGATTAAAATCGACCTTGCTGAGAAAAGGAATAGCGCCCTTGACTATCGGGACGAGGTAAGAAGTCAAGCTGCTGGCCCAAACTGCGTGGAAACTCGGCACCTGGTTTAAACCAAGCGTCTGTACGGTAGCTGCGATTAGCTTGTAATTGTAATGAAAACTGGCTGCTGACTTGCGATGTTTCCTGTCCACCAGCTAGCTCCAACTCATTATTTTGACAACTGAATTCAGCCATCACAGCACCAAGTTCCAGCTCACCGAGCGGCGATCCCACCGTACTTTCCTGCCAAGCCAAAACACCATGCGCACTTTCACACCAAGGGCTACGATAACGATAATCATGCACCGTTAGCTCAAGCTGCCCCTCAAAGGTGAGTGGCACAGGCAAGCCTAAATAGGGAACAACTTGCTGAGCCGGTAATGATACAAATACACGCTCAGCAAAAGGGCCAGACCAACCATAACCGACTAAACCGCGTCCATGCCACTGCATATCACTACCACGTCCAAAGCGAACCGCGAGTCTCGCTTGGGCTCGTAGTAATCCAGACCATTGCCACTGCCATTGCAACGCGCCTAATTGCTGTTGCTGCCAGCGAACTTGTTGCGCTCCACCATTCCAAATTGTACCGTGCACGCCTTGCACCACTAACCCTGGCGGCAGTGGTAAATGAGGCAGCACTCGGTTAGCAGGAAGATGCAGCACCGCACTAATAAGCGCCACCGTGATAAACAGAGTAAAATACCCAATAATACGCTTCATATTATCCTGCTCGCTTAACCTGTAAACGCCTCACTTCAACCACACCGGATTGCGAGCCTCGTTCAAGATCGATAAATTCGACTTCAATACCTTGTCGTTCTTTTAGATGGGCTAACCAAGCCACTAACTGAGTGAATGGCACCGGCTGAATCCACACTTGCATACGATCGCCTCTAGGCTGAACACGAATCAACTCAATATTAAATGAGCTAGTGGAAGCCGCAATCACTTGGTTTAAAGGTTGAGATGAGCGAACCACGCCGCTTTGTTGACGCAAGTTAGTGATTTGATCTGCATTACTGGTTACCCATTGCAGCAGTTGGCGCTCACTTTGAATGCGCATTGTTGCCGCTTCACTACGTTGATTCAAAGGGGCTATGCCCCCCCAATAGATCAAACCGAGGAACAAACAAACACTGGCGATCATCGACAGACGCTGCTCACGCTGAGTTAAACTGGCCCACCACAGCAAAATGGGGGTTAATTTGTCCTTCATTGCTCACTCCCTGCCTTAGGTTTTAACACAAAAGAGCCTGATACTCGCTGCTCATTGCGACTTAGCTGACCTTGTTCAACGCTGAAATAATCGGTCAGTTTAACCCTTGCCTGTTCGAAAGACTGAAAATCACTGGCCGTCACATCAACACGTAATTCAGCACGATTGCCATCAAAACGAATACTTTGCACTTGCATATCGCTTACGCTACCAATAGTTGCTGGTAAACGATTCAACCAATCGAGAACATCTTCACCTTGCTGCGTTCCAGATAAGGCTGCTAGCTCATCTGTCATTTGCCGTCTTAGATAACTCACGGTTGGTATGCGTTGTTTATCAGGGAATATCGTTCTAAATATTCTTTCACTTTCCTGACGGTAGCTCTGCGCTGTTTGTGTGGCTTGGTAAACTTCAACACCATAACTGGTCACAAAGACGAGACTCAAAAACAGTATAGCCAGCACAGCTTTACGCCATGGTAGCCAGTATTTATTCCATGACGACTTAGGCTTAAACGCTCCCGTTAAGAGATTAATTTTGTTGCTTGCTACCTGCTGAGCCAATAAAGCCCATTGTTCATCACATGAGGTGGACTGCCAATCTTGCTGCGCCGTCAGAGGTAAACTAGGTAACGCGGAATAAGCCAATAATGGAAGATACTCACCCTGCTGTTTGACCCAATCGGCTTGAGACAGCCAAGTTAACCACTCGCCATCAACTGCCAAGCCAGAGAACTCTCCCTTGCGCAATAACCATTGCTGGTCTAATTGTAACGCACTGATGCCCTCGTTATTAACTGGGAGTGCCAATACATCTGGCACGACTCGCTTAGGCTCAATTCCTACCGCACGCAGTTGTTCGAGCATGGTCTGCAACCAAGCTCGGTCTAAAGCCGCAATAAAAGCTTGATCGCCACTTTTACCTAACAAACTAATATGTAATTCATCAATATCTTGCGCCACCTCATCTTCAATTAAATAAGGCAACATGGCGTTAAACTGCCGGCTACTGCCAGCGGGAATGGTGACTTGAGTAAGTAACATATCTGCAGCGGACAATAGCACAATGGTTGAACGCTGAATGGCGTGCTGACTTAGCTGTTCAAGCTGCTGCCAATTGGCTATCTCACCGCTCGCAATGATTTGCTGCTGAGTCTGCGACCATATTAGCCAAGGAATAACTGCATTGTGTTGACTACTCAGTCGAACGATCAAGCTTTCGCTCACTGACTCCTCCATAGCGACGGCTAACCACCGTTGCATCCTTTTTATCACTACTGTAAAACAGACTCCGGATCCGCACTCGTGCGCTATCAACCGTTACCTGTGCATCCAATTCAAAATACTGACTATCTACGCTTAAATGCGCTCGAGCCTCTTCACGCCGGTCGGCATCAACCGCAGCAATGACAGATTCGGCAAGAAAACTTGCCACACTGTCCCAACCATCAAAAGGTCGAGACTCTAGCACGGAAACCGCATCGGCTTCACTCAAATATGGGCTAAACATGGCAACCAACAACTTGGCTTGATCGGCGGATAACGTATTAATATTCAAACGCCAATCGGCACTAGGTAAAGCACAAAGGTAAGGGCGTAACTGATGCATTACCTCACCACTGACCTGATAGACCGCACGTAACTCACTGACATCCGCAAGCAAAGCATTCGGCGGTAAATAAGCTGGCTGCATCGCTTCATACATACTGTCTTCGGCACCATTGGAACGATTAACTCGATCATCGGCATCGATAAAATCCCACGTAGAATCAGCGATGGTTTCCGCCTGAAAGTTATCAACATCCAATTCATCGAGTAAAGCACGCCATACGCGATAAATATAAGGCGGCGTTGGTTCATTATTCGCCACCACGGCCTGAAAAACATTCAAATTAAAACAGGCTTGAGCATCAAATACGCTGCCGGTCACTTGGCCATAATCCAGTGGATAGGTTTGATTGCTCTGCGCCCAAGGTTGATTAAGCGTGATCAGATCACTATCTTGATAACTTTGCTCGATAGCCGCTTTCGCCAATGCTTCAACACCTAAGGTGTACCAATAAGCCTGTTGATACCCTAACTGATGGCTGGCTCGCTGAAATTGACTAAACATACGCTGTGACATAGTAGCGGCAACCGAAATCATCACCGCTAACAATAGCAGCACGACAATTAATGCCACGCCTCGTTGCTGATTAGGAAGCGTCATCATTGCCTCCTAGACGAGCGCCGGTCAGTAAATACACTCGTTCGATTTCACCATAATCTTGTAAAGTTAAACGTAGGCTGATCGCCTCTGGTAATGCCGATTCGGTCTGCCACTTGTCTGTCCATTCACCACGCTGATAAAAACGTATTGACCAGCTCTCAACCTGACTCAAGACTGGAGCGATGAGAGGCACTTGCCCTGCTGTGGTATCTGGGTAATGCCACCAGACCCTCTCTAATACATTTTCTTTCAGACGATAACCCACTTTGACCACTTCACCTCGTGGCAGCTGCTGCTGAGGGTTATGCCAGCCCAAGCGAGTAAATAAAATGCCTTTATCGTCTGAATCGAGTAAATAATCTTGCCATTGCAATAGATTGACTGAAGGCGATTCACCATTGGTCCGAAACGTTCGTGCCGCCATTTGCCGAAAATCAGCGTCCATGATCACCATGGCTCGTTGTAGCTCACTGAGTCTCGCTTCCCGCTGGGCTGACACTTGATTACTCAGCTGTACTTGATACAACACTTGATAAGCAGCAATACTCAAACTGGCAAAAATCGCTATCGCTACCAGCACCTCAATTAAGGTAAATCCTCGCGCTTTATTTGCTGACACTTTATTTGCTGACATAGCTTCTTACCGTCACTAAAGCTTGACCATTTTCGCTATCGGCGACACTAACATCGAATGCAGCTAATACGGGAACGGCGGTAGCAATAGGGGTCACTCGCCAATACCATAAACGGCCAGCCAACTCCGCTTTCCCCTGCTTAGCCGCTAAAGATGTGGGATTTAACATCACCATGGCCATCTGATTATCGGCAACCATGGCTGCTAAGGTTTTATCTTCAAGATAATTAATGGTATTGACATGTTGGGTCACGGTTCGGATGACGCTGATTGCTGCGGTAGCAAAAATCGCTAATGCAATCAGTACTTCCAGTAAGGTGAAGCCATATCGACGTTTATTCATCATGCTCTCCTGGTGGCAGTAATCGTATAACGCCATTGTCGGCTACGATCAGCTGCCATGCCTGTTCACGACTTGCTTGAGCCGGAAAAAGAAGCAAGATAAATGGTGTAATCTCACCACTAGAGAGAATAAACACTTGCGGCGTTGGTTCTATTTGCGATTGATTTTGCTCAGCAAACATCTGCTCATCAAACAAAGACCCTGGGATAAATAACCGGTCTTTATCCTGCCATGCGCCACTACCTAACGCAAAATCAAGGCTGAGTGATGAGTCGAGATTCAGCTGCGCGGCAAAGCCTATCTTATCGACCTTTTGCCAGCCTTGTTCGGTGAGTTGTACAAAGGTAAATACTTGTTTGGATTCATCAATTCGCAAACCAAAGTCAAAACCGCTGAGTAAAGCTTCCTCATTGAGTAGCTGTAAACGCTGGAAAAGACTCTGGGCAACGGTATTGGCTTGATCATGTTGCCGCGCTGGTAACGTGGCAATCACCGCAACAGCGCTGACCGAAATCAGCACCAGTACCAGCATTACTTCTAGCAGTGTAAAACCGCGTGCTAGCTTCATGACGGACTACAACCGATACATTGCCCTACGGTACGAAAAGCTGTGATGATCATTTATTGAAAGTCTTGCAAATTCCAATTGCCAATCACGGCATTGGCACCTTCACCACCTTCTTGGCCATCAGCACCTAAGGTAAAGACGTCGATTCGGCCATGATCGCCCGGACTCAAATATTGGTAATCATTACCCCATGGATCTTTCGGTAAACGACGGATATACCCGCCCTCACGATAGTTACGTGGCTCTGGTGATGGCTTAGTGACTAACGCTTCTAAGCCTTGGTCTGTGGTTGGGTAGACATTATTATCGAGACGATACATATCAAGCGCATTTTCTAATGCAACGATATCTGCAATCGCTTTTTGCTGATCGGCTTTCTCTTTATTGCCTAACAAATTAGGCACGACAAAACTGGCTAAGATCCCCAAAATAACCACAACGACCATGACTTCTAGCAGAGTAAAACCCGCCTGCTTGCCTAGCTTTCTTTTCATCTGTCACTCCATTCTCAACTGAGCATTTTCCGTTAGTTAACGGCTCATTAAATTGTTCATTTCTAAAATCGGCATCAAGGTTGCCATCACAATAAATAATACCAACCCTGCCATCAAGGCAATTAAGGCGGGGGTAAATATACCCAATGCAATATTGACCGTCGATTCAAAGTTAGCATCTTGAGTATCGGCAGCTCGCGTCAGCATACTTTCTAACTCACCGCTTTGTTCACCACTGGCAATCATATGCAGCATCATGGGTGGAAAGAGCTTAGTCTGCGACAATGCCTTGCGTAAACTCGCCCCCTCGCGAACATTGTCAACCGCAAGTAACACTTGTTGTTTCATATATTGGTTACCCATGACATCCACCGCGACCCGCATACCATCGAGGATAGGAATCGAACTTGAGGTACAAATGGATAAGGTTCGAGCAAAGCGTGAGGTATTCAGGCCTTTGGTTATTTTACCAACCATCGGCATAAACAGCAGTTTTTTATGCCAAGACAAACGAATGTTTGGCTTACTTAGTAGCCACCTAGCAAAGTAAATACTCACTAACAAACCCGCCAATAGACTCAATCCCCACTCCTGAACAAAGTCACTAGAGGAAAGCAAAAACTGAGTCGAGGCCGGTAAGGCTTGCCCCATTTGAACAAATTGCCCCACGATTTTCGGCACCACTGCGGCTAATAAAAAAGCCACTATCCCAACCGCAAACACCACTAAGACAATCGGATACAATAAAGCTTGTAGTAACTTAGCACGCATTTTTTGTCGGTTTTCAGCGTAATCCGCTAAGCGCTCTAAAATCGCATCCAAATGACCCGATTTTTCACCCGCGGCGACCATAGCGCGAAACAGATCATCAAAGACATGTGGGTAGTCCGCTAAACTGTCCGCTAAGGTATAACCTTCGGTCACTTTCGCGCGCACCGCTGCCAACATGTTGCGAATACGTGGCTTTTCTGACTGCTCTGATACAGCACGTAAACACTCTTCTAATGGCATCCCAGATTGAACTAAGGTTGAAAGCTGACGTGTTAGTAACGCCAAATCTGGCGTACTAATACCCCGAGGCTTCACCCAACTACTTTGCTGAGTTTTAACTGCTTTGGCTTGGGTCTCTTGCACTTCAATGGGCAGTAACGCTTGCTCTTTTAGACGCTGGCGAACTTGACGGGCATTATCCCCCTCCATCACGCCTTTTTTTTGCCGGCCTTTCGCATCTAATGCGCGATATTCAAATGCTGCCATTTATGACTCCTTGGTCACGCGCAACACTTCTTCCAGCGAAGTGATGCCTTGACGCACTTTTTCCAAGCCATCATCACGGATACTGGGGGTGTGTTCACGTATGGCTTGTTCTAGAGCTTGCTCACCCGCTTCGCGATGAATTAATCCCTGAACAGTGTCATTCACCAACATTAATTCGTGGATACCGGTACGGCCACGATAACCCTTAAAGTTGCATTTTTCACATCCAGCAGCACGATAGAGAGTTAACGGCTCTTTTATATTCACCGCAAACAACTTACGCTGCTCTTTGTCTGCTTCATAAGGCTGTTTACAATCTGGGCATAAGGTACGCACCAATCGCTGGGCAAGCACTCCAAGCAGTGAAGACGAGATCAAAAACGGCTCAATGCCCATATCACGTAAACGAGTAATGGCACCTATCGCCGTATTGGTATGCAAAGTTGACATCACTAAATGGCCGGTTAGTGAAGCTTGCACAGCAATTTGCGCCGTTTCTAAATCACGAATTTCCCCGACCATCACCACATCAGGATCTTGCCGTAAAATCGCTCTCAGACCACGAGCAAAGGTCATATCCACTTTAGGGTTAACTTGTGTCTGGCCAATACCATCAATATCAAACTCTATCGGGTCTTCAACCGTAAGAATATTGCGCTCGCTACTATTGAGTTCCTGCAGGCCGGCATACAAGGTAGTAGATTTACCAGAGCCAGTAGGGCCGGTTACCAATAAAATGCCATGGGGTCTGGCAATTAATTGGCGGAAATTTTCATGGTTCGCGGCGGTCATCCCTAAGCTATGTAAATCTAGTCGAGTGGCGTTTTTGTCCAATAAACGCATCACCACTCGCTCACCATGTGAAGAAGGCATGGTGGATACTCGGACATCCACGGCCCGCCCGCCGATACGCAACGAAATCCGCCCATCTTGCGGCACGCGTTTTTCAGCGATGTCCAGTTTAGCCATGACTTTAACCCGCGAAATCAGTAACGGCGATAACTTACGACTTGGTGAGAGCACTTCGCGGAGCACTCCGTCCACTCGGAAGCGAATCGATAGTACTTTCTCAAAGGTTTCAATATGGATATCCGATGCGCCTTCTTTAATCGCTTCACCAAGCATGGCATTGATTAATTTGATGATCGGCGCATCATCTTCAGATTCTAATAAATCTTCACTTTGCGGCAGCTCTTCAGCCAATGAAAAGAAATCGTCACTATCCGCGCCAATATCTTCCATTAACTGACGAGCTTCTGATGAGTCCCGTTGATACACTTGAGTCAACTTCGCTTCAAACGCTTCTGCACTTATCTCACACACAGCGAAAGACTGGTGAATAATACGTTTAATCTCAACCAGAGCGGGCACAGAAAGCGGCACAACGCCATAGACCGTTGCTGACTGCTGATGCTCATCCCATTCCAGCACTAATTGATGACGCTGAGCAAAGCTAAACGGCAACCGACGGATCGGTGCTATTACTCGATTATCCATCACATCCACACTCATCATTGGCTTTCCATTTGATCAAGAAAAGCTTGCAATTCAGCTGGATGACGACGTGGTTCACCATATTTCGGTAATACAGGAATATGACTGTTGTCCATTAACTTGAGCCCCTGATCGGCCTTAAATAGCTGCTCAGCACGAATGTAATTATACTTGCGCTGAGTAATACCATCCGCGGTCATACCATCACGGATAATGGTTGGCTTAATAAACACCATCAGATTTTTCTTTTCTACCGTGGTATTGGTGGAGCGGAAAAGATACCCCAAGAGTGGAATATCACCCAAGATAGGCACTTTAGATTCGCTCTCTGCGGTGCGCTCATCAATCAAACCACCCAACACCAGCATCTGACCATCTTGCACCATTACCGTGGTATTGAGCTGACGCTTAGCAAAACGGACATCGACCGCTCCCTGAGCGCCAAGCACATTGGAAACTTCTTGTTCAATTGAGAGCTGAACCGAATCACCTTCGTTAATTTGTGGCACGACTTTCAGTTTGATGCCGACTTCTTTACGCTCTACGGTTTGGAATGGATTATCATTATTCGAACCAGCGGTTGAACCGGTTAATACTGGTACTTCTTCACCAACAATAAACGAGGCTTCACCGTTATCCATTACCGTAATGCTTGGTGATGACAAAATATTGGTACTGGAGGTGCTCGATACCGCGCTGATCAGCGCCGTCCAGTCACCCATCATTACTCCAAGCGCGGCACCATTGACTCCTGATAAGGCCGAAGCGAGCGTTGAGTAGTCACCCTTTTTCGTGGTGGTCTCATTTCTTAAAAAATTACCATCTCGATCGTAAACCGCTCTCGACTCAGTCGTATCTTTCGCTTGCTCTAAGCCAACCATAACCTGGCCCACTTGCGCACCAGTATTGCCGTATTGAATCACCGCACCGTCTTTTAATGAGCCCCATTGCACACCAAGGTTGATACCGTCACCTTCCGCCATCTCAACAATCAAAGCTTCAATCAGCACCTGAGCGCGGCGAATATCAAGTTGGCTAATCACATCCAGCAAAGCTTTCATAATGTCTTGTGGAGCCGTGATCACCAGCGAGTTGGTATCTTCATGCGCCGCAATCATCACTGAGTTACGCGTTGCACTTGCTCCACGTTGCCCAGATTGTTTCTCCGCTTGAAGATTTTCTGACACATCCCTTAATACGCTGACTAAATCTGCCGCTTTAGCGTATTTCAAGTACACCACTCGATTATTGCCACGAGTCGCCATTTCGACGTCAAGTTGATTGATCAAGCGTCTTAGTCGTTCACGAACCTTAGGATCACCGGAAATCAAAATTGAGTTAGTGCGATCATCGGCAACGAATCTCGGTTGTAAAAATTCTGGGGTATTCTGAGCATTATTAGCGCGGCTCAAGGCATCAACAATTCTCACCATCTCTGAGGCAGAAGCATTACGTAGCTCAACGATTTCAATGTCAGTATCTCCGGCCTGATCGACACGGTGAATAATATTGGCTAAGCGATTCACGACCGCTGCATGACCAGTGATCAAAATAATGTTCGCGGGATCATAATGGACAACGTTACCCGCACCAGCATTATCAATGAGTTGGCGTAGTAATGGTGAAAGCTCACGTACAGAGACATTTTTTACCGTTACCACTTGCGTCACGACAGCATCGCCGAGAGCTCGATCATCATTCCCCAACACTGGAATGGCTGAAGTTTTCGCATCTTTCGAACGAATAATTTTCAGTACACCGTTGTCCATTTCTACTACAGCAAAACCATACACTTCCAACACGTTGAGGAAAAAACTGTAATATTGCTCTTCATTCAGTGTGTCGTAGCTACGAACATCAATTCGACCTCGTACGGATGGATCTACAATGATGGTTTTCTGTAAATTCCGCCCTACAATCGTAATAAACTCTTGAATATCAGTCCCTTTAAAACTGACATTGAAGGTTTGGTTTGCCTGCGCTAAAGGCGCAGCAATTAAGCTTGCTAGTAACAGCCAGGCACTTTTTTTAAGCCAATGCTTCACACAATACTCCCTTAATGATTACCGCCAATTGGCTGTTAAAACTGAATATAAATATCGTACTGTTGACCGTCTCTATCAACAGTAAGGTTCAACTCGGTCAAATCGTTAACCGCCTGAAAAATTTGTGTCATTGCACTAGGTTCCGTTAAATCCAAGCCATTAAGCTGAACAGCAATATCACCATTTTGCAAACCAACCGCTTCAAACAAGGCGGGATCGCGCCCAGCACTCACTCGATAACCAATAATTTGCTCATCTTGCTTAACTTGCGACAAGCTGACGTATTGGAAAATCTCACGGGGATTTTGACGAATAGCCGAGCGAATTGCACTTAATTTACTTTCGACATCACGGCGACTCATTGATTCATTAACCGCTGAGTTCTCAAGCTGAGATGCCGGACTCTGAATAGTGAGCTGTTCATAATCAACACCGTCCAGCATTAATGTTTCATCACGGCCCGCATTATCAATAATGACCCGGTCAGCAAACACCGCCTTTAATGTCACTCTGGTCCCTTCAATTTGTTCATTCAGTCCATAAGTCGCTTGTTGGCCACGGTTAGCTATCACCGCTAAACTAAATGCATCATCATTACTGGCTACAACACCAACTAAAGTTAAATTAAGGCGAGTCTGCGGCGCATCCACTTGAACAGGCGGCGCAACCACTGGAGCGGCCTGCGGGTTATAAACCCCAAATAAATGACTGGCTTGCAAGGCCGTGATATCCGTTGTAGGAGCACTTGCCTGCCTAACTACTGGTTGCGGTGACCAAGGCATACTCACACTATTTTGCGCAGGAATAAGCCAAATTAATTGACCAAACATCCAGCCAGCCATCGTTAAGCACCCTAATGTAATGATTAGGCTAAGTGGATTTTGCCAACGTAAAACTAGGGAAAGGTATTTACTTAACGTATGTTGATTAAAGTCCATAAATTATGGTTTAGTCCTTGCTGTTCAACGAGAGTAACAATGGCACTCAATAATAAATAACTGATTAAGCGACAATCTTAAGCACTTGCCTGCATGGGATCGACACTAAAAAATCTCTGTTGCACGCCACTGAGCTGATGGGTTATCAAGATCAATCCCGCTAATATACATCAGCTCAATAGCTAAAGGCGACTGACTGAATTATTTTATAACGAATAATTACCGCTTCGCTTGAAATTATGAGAACTTGTCTCCATTGTTTGTCCATTACTTTTATACGAACACTACCGAGTTTTTTGCCCTACAGCAAGTTAATGAAACCTAATTAGTATATACCCAAGCAACTGGGAAGTGCAGGCAGACGGCCAGTGAATTCATCACTATAAGCCCAGATAAAGCATATGATTAGGGTAAACGAACCTTGCCAACAGCAAGCTAAATTCAAGTTATCGTATTTTATTTCCGGATATATAAGAGGCTATCGTCGCCAATGAGTTCCACGACTGCTCAAATTCGCTTAGACAAATGGCTGTGGGCGGCGCGTTTTTATAAAACGCGCTCATTAGCTCGAGAGATGGTTGATGGGGGCAAAGTTCACTATAATGGTCAACGAAGCAAACCAAGTAAACTGGTTGAAATTGGCGCGACCATCACTTTACGGCAAGGGAATGAAGAAAAAACGGTGATTGTTGAAAATCTGAGTCAACAACGCCGCGGCGCATCTGAAGCGCAAACCTTATATCGAGAGACATCGGATAGTATAGTTAAACGTGAGCGTCAATCTATGCTGCGAAAACTAAATGCGCACAATCCGAGTCCTGAAAGGCGTCCCGATAAAAAACAGCGCCGTGACCTAATTAAATTTAAACATCAATAATTCGTTGGATCATTCATTATGACGACACAAGTAATCCGCAAAAATCTCCTCCATCGCTACCTGTTCGAAGATTTATCTGTTCGAGGTGAACTGGTACAACTCAGTGATGTTTATAATACCATTATCACCAGCAAAGAGTATCCAGAACCGATTCAACAACTTTTAGGGCAATTACTGGTCGCCACCAGCTTACTCACGGCAACGCTAAAGTTTGAAGGCTCTATCACTATGCAGTTACAAGGCGATGGTCCCGTTTCATTAGTGGTGATTAATGGCGATAATCTGCAGCAAATGCGCGGCGTGGCTCGTTGGGATGGGCAAATTGCCTCTGATGCCACACTGCATCAATTACTGGGCAAAGGCTACCTTGTCATAACCATCGAACCCAAGCAAGGTGAACGTTACCAAGGCGTGGTAGGCCTGGAAGGGGATGACCTTTCACAGGTGCTCGAAGGCTATTTCCTGCGCTCAGAGCAATTAAAAACCCGCTTGTGGATCCGCACCGGTTTGCAGGACGGACAGCCTCATGCCGCCGGCATGCTGCTACAAGTGATGCCAGATGGCACGGGTTCAGAAAATGATTTTGAACATCTAGAGCAGTTAACTAATACGGTAAAAGACGATGAGCTGTTTTCACTAGAGGCGAATGAGCTATTGTATCGACTCTACAACCAAGAAAAAGTAAAACTGTTTGAGCCGCAAGGCGTCGAATTTGTTTGTGGCTGTTCTCGCGAACGGAGTGCTGCCGCCATTATGACACTTGCGCAAGATGAAGTGCACACTATTTTAGCGGAAGACGGCTTAGTATCGCTTCATTGTGATTATTGTGGCACCACTTATGCTTTTGATAGCGCCCAAGTTAGTGAAATGTTTGCACAAAATGGTACTGATGCCCCAACGGTGCATTAATTTCCTACGCTTAACAAGCACGACATTTACGCCTTACAGCCAGCAATTCGCTGGCTTTTTTTTTGCTATAAATCACACAAAGCCTACTCTCTCCCCAAAAAAAACAAAACTTAATAATCTTTAAATATTAATAATTTAC
>SLFB01000010.1 GCA_007124475.1 Vibrio sp.
GCCAGCCTACGGCTGTTCAAATTTGTTCCAGACAATTTTGTCACTCCCTTGCCGATTATCTGCAACTCCAAGTTGTTTGGGTATATACCCTTGTAATGTTGAGTTATGATTCACCATGACAAGGGTACTACCACTTTAAGTGGCGCTGAACAACCTAGTTAACATGACAGCCGCTTCAAGTGGTGGAATGCAAACCATCCCCTGATTCTTCTCAGTTTGTTTTAAACCTTTGGTTTTTTGCCAAGCGGATAGTTTTCTTTGGCTTGCAGTGTAATTGATCCAAACCCCAACTTTTTAAAGTGATTATCCCGATAGTTGCGGACGGTTTTGGTATCTGAAATTGCTTCCAGTTGAAGTTCCATTTTTAAATAGTCTGAAATATCAATTCCTTCAGCTTCAGCAACCGCTTCGTGGATATTACGATGTTGTTGATAAGAAAAGGTTAGGGTTTTCTGTTGATCTTGATAGGTGTAAATAATTGTGCGAACCATAATTTGCTCTAATAAAGTAACATGAGCAAATTTTGCCTTGTAATGAGAGATTTGTCACGTTGATAACACTATTCCAGCAGATTGGCTTAGGTTAAGGTCGAGAGTAAGCCACTATTATATATATAGCCGAACAACTTGGGGTAGCCCTATCGAGCTAATACGACATCACGAATAAAAATATGGCAATGAGAGCCGTAATTTGGATCCTTAAGGAAGAGGAGTAAGCATATGCATTTTCCCTATCGTAATATTGTCATTTTGACTGGCGCTGGTATATCAGCTGAATCCGGTATTCAAACTTTCCGATCTCAAGATGGTCTGTGGGAAAATCATCGTATTGAAGATGTTGCCACTCCCGAAGGCTTTGCTCGCAACCCAGAATTGGTGCAAGATTTCTATAATCAACGTCGTCGCAAACTACAGTCACCAGAGATTCAGCCTAACCTCGCGCACTCATCGTTGGCGACATTAGAGCAGCAACTTTCTGGTTCAGTGATGATCGTAACACAAAATATTGATGACTTGCATGAGAGAGCAGGGAGTCAATCAATCGTACATATGCATGGTGAATTATTGAAATCACGCTGTAGTCAATCTAATCAAGTTTTTGAGCAGAAAAATGATTTATTGGTTGGTGATCTTTGCCATTGTTGTCAGATGCCCCAGCAAATTCGTCCTCATATTGTTTGGTTTGGCGAAATGCCGTTGCGGATGGCTGACATTTATAGCGCATTAGAGCAAGCCGATTTATTCGTGGCTATTGGGACATCAGGGGTTGTCTACCCCGCTGCGGGCTTTGTGCATGATGCGAAATTACACGGGGCGCATACGATTGAAATTAATCTAGAGCCTAGTGCTGTAGAAAGTGAATTCGATGAAAAGCGTTATGGTAAAGCCTCAATTGAAGTGCCTCGTTTAGTGAACGAGTTATTAGCACAATCGAAGGGGTAATTGATGCTGTTCATTGGAACTGGCGAGATGTCACCTTCCTACTTAACGCCTACCTTAGTTGTTTAAGGCAATAAAAGATCATATAAAAAGCGGCCAAGGCCGCTTTAAGGTTTTACTTAGATTACTTTACTTTAAGACGTTGGAAATAATTGCTATACAAAATGGATGCCTCACCAACATCATCTTGCCATTCTCCACTATCCATCACCGATTGAGGTGGGAAGATATTGGGATCATTGACAAATTCTGGTGGCAGCAGCTTATGAGCGGTTTTTACTGGGGTTGGATAACCTATCTCTAGAGCAATCCGCGCTGCATTTTCAGGGCGCAATAAGAAGTCGATCATTTGGTGGGCGGCATCAATGTTTTTTGCACCACTAGGGATAGAGATACTATCCATCCAGAAAATGGCTCCTGTCTCTGGCCATGCGATTTCTACATTAGCACCTTCTTGACGCGCCATATAAGCAGAGCCATTCCACAACATGCCAAGCGATACTTCACCAGCTAAGAATGGGTTAGCAGGAAAATCTGAGTTAAATACCAGCACATTAGGCATCAACTTAGTCAGCTCATGATAAGCTTCTTCGATTTCTTTTGGATCAGTCGTGTTGGCTGAATAGCCTAGTTTGCTCAGTGCGATATGGAAGACTTCACGAGCATCATCCATTAGCATCAGCTGACCACGCCATTTCGCATCCCAAAGATCGCTCCAATTGGTTAACGTTGATTTATCCAGCATATCGGTATTGACACCAATCCCCGTTGCACCCCAGATGTAGGGAATTGAATAACGGTTTTCAGGATCAAATGGTTTATTCATAAAGTTAGGGTCTAAGTCATCAAAGTGACTTAATTTATCTTTATTAATAGGTTGCAGCATGCCTTCTTTACGCATTTTGGAAACAAAATAGGTCGAAGGAACGACAAGATCATAACCAGAGCCCTGAGTTTTTAAACGAGCATACATAGTCTCATTTGATTCATAGGTCGAGTAGATGACTCTGATCCCTGTTTCTCTGGTAAATTCCTGCAATATTTCTCCAGGGATGTATTCAGACCAGTTGTAAAAATAGAGTTCAGTATCATTCGCTAGAGCTTGGGTAGTGAATAGAGTCGCTGCGCATAGAACGCCCGCATACAGGTTACTTTTCTTCATTACGTTTCCATATTTTGGTAGTAAAAGCTAAACAAAACAGATGTAAAATATTGCTGTAAACATCATTAGAGGATGTTCTGTTAAGCTCAATTCAATGGCTATACCCTTCAGACTTGAAGTTGCAGGGGTGTTGGCTACATTCGTTCGCCCCAATCACATAGTCTATCTATGCTCATGGGGACTTACTCACTTGCCGCCTACCTGCAACTCCAAGTTGTTTGGGGGTGATTATATACCATTCCATAATTAAATAGGCGGTTCAGCTGCCTATTTATAATTAAATTTACGCCATCCCTTTTTATTGGGCTGCAGTTGCGTTGGTTAAGTTTCTTTAAACCCTAGTTGTTTAGATAGATTCAAACAATTTGGGGTACGGGTTAATGCTATTTACTTGATTTTTACTCTAGCGAGTAGCTGTGAGGTGATAACCAGTACTAACGAAACCAGTAACATCACGGTTGCTAATGCATTCACTTCAGGAGATACACCAACTCTTACCATAGAGTAAATTTTCAGCGGTAAAATTTCGTAGCCAGGACCGGTGACAAATGAGCTGATAATGACATCATCCAAGGATAAGGTGAAACTCAAGAGCCATCCCGCTGCTACCGCCGGTTTAGCAATAGGAAGAATAATGTTTTTCAGGATTACCCATTCACTTGCTCCGAGATCTTTAGCTGCTTCAAGCATTTTGACATCAAAACCACTTAAACGACTGTATACCGTGATCACAACAAATGGCAGGCAGAAGGTGATATGCGCGATTAATAGAGTGAAAAAACCGAGCTGAAATCCAAGTACTAAAAATAAGGCTAACAGTGATATTGCCATAACAATATCTGGTGACATCATGACGACAAAAAGCATGCCGTTAACCATTCTTTTGCCTTTGAATTGATAACGGAATAGGGCAACAGCTGTTAAACTTCCAATCAAGGTTGCCGCCGTTGCTGAGAATACGGCGATATTGATTGAATGCCATGCTGCCTGCATTAAGCTATCGTTATTTATTAAGGCATGGTACCACTTAGTAGTAAACCCACCCCAACGAATAC
>SLFB01000106.1 GCA_007124475.1 Vibrio sp.
AACCTTATCAAACGGCCTTAATTCGTATTGGTGAACTAGTAGAAACGAATAAAATTGCAGCCGCCAAAAGTGAATGGAATTGGTTATTGAATCGAGTGGAGTTGCCGGCTAAGGAAATGTTGGCTGCTTTTGCCGCCAGTCAGGATTGGCATCATTTAACTGTGCGAGCGACCATCTCTGCTAAGTTATGGGATAACTCGGAACTTCGTTTCCCGCTCGCTCACGTGCATTTATTTAATTTATATGGCGAGCAGCATGGGATCGATTCAGTCACACTCATGGCTCTTGCCAGACAAGAAAGCGCGATGGATATTGAAGCGCGATCTCCTGTTGGGGCAAGAGGCATTATGCAAATAATGCCTGCCACAGCACGTTATACGGCTCAGAAATATCAATTGAGTTATCAAGGGCCACAGCAGCTTTACCATGTTGGGAAAAATATCGAAATCGGTAGCTTCTATCTGAAAGATTTGTTGGATCGTTACGACAATAACCGTATTTTTGCCTTTGCAGCTTATAATGCGGGCCCTAGCCGAGTTGCTCGTTGGCGTGAACAAACCCAAGGCAAACTGGATGCTTATGCTTTTATTGAAGCGATTCCTTTCCGTGAAACGAGAGGATATATCCAAAATGTTTTGATGTTTGAAACTTATTATCGTGAACTAAAAGGTCAATATGGTCCATTTTTAACGGCTAATGAGTTGGCGACTAGATATTGATTCTCGACCAGTCTGCTCTACAATAGTGTTCATGTATCACTTAACGAGTACAATAATGTCAACACAACCAGAGTATAGTGACTGGAATGAAATAGTTAACTTGATTGAGCAAGCTGTTGAGCAAGAGCAACATCAAATGTTATTAACTATGTTGATGACACCTGATGAACGCGTTGCTTTAGTGGCGAGAGTTAATATTGTCTGTGAATTATTAAAGGGCAATTTATCGCAAAGGCAAATCAGTCAGATGCTTGGTGTCGGAGTGGCAACCATTACTCGCGGATCTAATGAACTCAAATCTCGTTCAGCAGACGAGCGAGAGCAATTGACTGCTTTACTTTTAAAATCGTTGTGATGTATTTGGCAGCCATACAGCGCAGTGGTATTGATTACCACTGCGCATCGCTTTTGGTGCCGTCAGGAGAATTTATCCGCGATGAGCGATAGCCCAGCGATTTAGCGTTGCACATGGGCGGGCGGTGAGTGAACAGCTGCTCATGGGCATCGGTAAGCTCTATAATTAAGCGAAACGAAGATGACCATCACCGCCGCGGCTTTAAGTACAAGAAAGCAGAAACGTATTAGTTAAAATAATTCAGGGTTTAAAAAAGGGACCAACGCTAAAATCAAGGCTTGATGATATACCGAGCTGCGAGTTAAGTGATTGCCTGTCAATAAACTGATAGCGCCGCCTTTTTGCTTAATATTTTCAGTGCCAAACACTTCATCCATAATGTCGCCAAGTTCATAATCAGCTTGTAATCGTTGGCTTATCGCTGGTGGTAGTAATAAGCTTGCTGAACGTGATTCTCCATAGCCGGAGCTCGCTTTAACTACCATCCAAGCAAAGGTCATTCCATGTTCAATACCCGCTTCAATGCCGACATAAAAGTCAGCGTTTGGTGACGAGTTCTCGGCATTGTGCACGCGATTAAGCGCTCCTTGTTTTGTTTCTTGGTCACTCATTGGTTGAATGGCTACGCCACTCTCAACTTCAATACCTTGAAATTGAAATTCTTGATCAGGAAATAATTGCTCAAAGGCACTTTTTACCGCGTTGATCTTTGCTGGATTAAGGGAAGCGACAACGATATTTTTTTTAGTTTTCATCGGATGATTCTCAGTCGATATTACTGTCTTTTAGTTGAAAATACGGCAGTGTTATACCCTTCCGACTTGAAGCTGCAGGGGTGTTGGCTATGTTCGTTCGCCCCAATCACATAGTCTATCTATGCTCATGGGGAGCATGAGAGCCATTCGTGGCTCTCACCACAGGCCAGCCTAAGGCTGTTCAAATTTGTTCCAGACAAATTTGTCACTCACTTGCCGCCTACCTGCAACTCCAAGTGGTTTGGCTATAGATCACTATGAAAATTTTATTTGGGTCGGTTTGACATTCTCTATCGGATAACAACCTAGTACTTTCAAATGTTTGGTTAACTTGGTTAGTTCACTCAGCGCTTGCTGCATATGCTCTGAATCAAGATGAGCTTGTAAATCAACGTAAAACATTTCTTCCCATGGATTACCCATAATGGGTCTTGATTCTAGCTTGGTCATATTAATGCCATAACGTTGCAGAACCAGTAAAGTCGCCACTAATGAGCCAGCTTCCTGAGCGGTGGACATGATCAGAGTTGTCTTGGCTGGGATTTGGGTAGAAACGTCAATGGGTTTACGAGCCACAACGATAAATCGAGTATGGTTTTCGGTCTGATTAGCAATATTCGATTGGATAGGTTGTAGGCCGTACAATTTACCGCTGACGGCATTACCAATAGCTGCCACATCACTGCGTTGCAATTGTTGCACTTTTTTCATGGCATCGGCGGTGCTGGCGCAGGTTTCCAGCTTCACTCCAGCTAAGCGACTTAAAAATTCACTACATTGTTGATGTGGCTGAGGGTGTGAGTAGAGCGCTTTTAGATCTTCTAAGCGAATATCTTGAGTTGCGACTAAGCAATGCTCTATAGGTTGAGTTATTTCACCGACAATATATAAGGTTGTGTGCTGAAGTAGGTCGTACACCTCGTTAATTGAGCCTGAGCTGGTATTTTCGATGGGGAGTACGCCGTAATCTGCATGACCTGATTCTACCGTTTTGGTGATGTCTCTAAACTGTTCACAGTTCAGCTCAATTAGTTCGGTATTTTTTCGACTAAAATACTCACGAGTTGCCAAATGTGAATAGGAGCCTTTCGCCCCCAAAAAAGCGACTCTTGCTAGGGGTTTACGATTTTGAGGATTGGCCAAGTTTTGCAGATAAGCCTGTTGTAGAAGTACAGAATCTTCAATAATAGTATGAAAAAGCTTGGTGATGTATTGGGCATCGAGTTGATATTGCTCTTTACCGATGGTAATTAATTTTACTAGTAATTGCTGTTCCCTAATGGGATCGCGGACTGGCTTTGAGGTGTGGACTTTGCTTTGTGCGACATTAATACTGAGTTTACGCCGCTCAGAAATGAGTTTTAACAGTTGATTGTCGATATCATTGAGACGTTCGCGAATGTCATCGAGTGATAATGGCGTAGTCATTATGCTGTAATCCTTATAAAAAAGCCTCCTGAGAGGAGGCTTCCTGTTCATTTTCGAATTGCTTTTCTCTTAATTTAACAATCAAAAACCAATGAGAAAAATAACTTAAAAATGCACAGAAACTGAGGTGTCGTTTACGAGTTCTCACCCGGCTGTGCTTGGGCATATAGGCGTGCGATGGATTGAGTGCTCGCACCACACAATAAGCAAGGCCATTAGGAGCGTCAAGCAAAAAAATAGCGCCGTTAGGCGCTATTTAATAAAGAGTTATTGCTTTTCTACTTGAAGCGTTAGGAAAAAGACGACGTTCGTTCACCCTAGTCACATTGCTTGTCTATGCTCATGGTAGGTTTTCACCCAGTATCTTGCTAGCACTTCA
>SLFB01000074.1 GCA_007124475.1 Vibrio sp.
GCCGTGATGATCATCGCAGCCCTTTTCAGCGCGACCGAGCGCGGATCCTCCACTCGGCGGCTTTTCGGCGTTTACAAGCCAAAACTCAAGTCCATGGCACCTACTTAAATGATTTTCACCGTACGCGTTTAACCCATTCTTTAGAAGCAGCGCAAATTGGTACTGGCATTGTGGCTCAGCTGAAACTTAAACAGCCAGAATTTCGTAGTCTGTTACCTTCTGACAGTTTGATTGATGCGTTATGCCTTGCTCACGATATTGGCCATCCGCCTTATGGGCATGGCGGTGAAGTGGCGCTCAATTATATGATGCGTGAGCATGGCGGGTTTGAAGGCAATGCGCAGACGTTTCGGATTGTCACCAGTTTAGAGCCTTATACAGAGCATCATGGGATGAATCTGTCACGTCGTACTCTGCTGGGGCTATTAAAATATCCCGCACTATTAAGTCAGACTCGCGCTGAGAAAATTCCTGAAGCCGTGCCCCACCAGCGACAACTAAAAGCCAAAGCTTGGTCTCCGGCTAAGGGCATTTATGACGGTGATCAGATAGGGTTTGAGTGGGTTCTCTCACCGCTGAGTGAACAAGATAGGCAACAACTGAGTGAAATGCGCGACCAAGTCAGCGCCCCTTATCAGCATAAGAAAACCCGTTTTAAATCGATAGATTGCTCGATTATGGAGCTGGCCGATGACATTGCTTACGGAGTGCATGATTTAGAAGATGCGATTGTGCTTGGTTTAGTCACCAAAGCGCAGTGGCAGCAAGCAGCGGAAATCCCACTGCTTAACAGTGGCGACGCTTGGTTTGCAGAGCATGCTCATACGCTCACTGACATGCTCTTTTCCGGCCAGCATCATATTCGTAAAGATGCGATAGGCGGCATGGTCAACGCGCTGCTCACCAGTATTAGCATTCATCCGGTCGATAATCCATTTGAAAGCCCACTGCTGGCGTTTAATGCTTATCTACAGCCAGCGATGGCCGATGCCTTGGAAGTCTTAAAATCGTTTGTCAGCCAATACGTGATTCAAGTGCCGCAAGTACAGCGTTTTGAATATAAAGGCCAGCAAATTATTATGGATTTGTTTGAAGCACTGGCCGCCGACCCTGAACGTTTATTACCTAATGGTACACGTGAAAAATGGCAAAGTGCAGAGCAGCATCTGGGTGGTGGGATGCGGGTGATTTGTGATTATATTGCCGCCATGACCGACGGCTATGCTCAGCGAATGCATCAAGAGCTGTTTTCCGCTCATAGTCTATGAGCTTAACGCTTTATTGATCTTGGCGATAATGCTTGGCAAAAATCTCTGGTGGCATGTGCTGAATCTGGGTATCGATCATCTGTGAAAATACCGTCAGTAGCGGTGAGTAATCATGCTCTGGTTGCGCTAACTGTAATAGGTGGTAACCCGCTTCAACGGTCGATAAGCTATTTTCACTGGGCGCTTTACGGATCCGATAATTACCTTCGAGATCCGTGGGCAAATGCAAACAAGGTAGCGGATGTAAATTGGTCGATAGCTGCCACATTTTATACGCTTTCTTCCAAGTGCCATCGAGTAAAATGACCCGCAGTTTGTGAGGCCGACCAGCCCATGGCTTACTCGAAGCGCAGATGGATTGCTGGCTAGGATACAGCACCATATGCTGCACCTCTTCCTCAGCCAATAGACGATTAAGCTCGGGGTGTGTCGTGAAATCCTCGCCGATCAATAAACGGCTGTTAGGGAGCGATAACGCTAAAATGCGCGCCGTCCCAAGTGGGCGATTCTGCTCGGTTGGGTGCTGGAGTATGATAAGCTCAATGGCTGAGTCTAACCGCACGATAGCCGAACAAAAACAAACTTTATGAGCTTTACCACATTGAGAACAATATCGAGACATAGCGTAACTATCTACCTAGGGTTAATGTTGCTGAGCTTAGCCTGTTTAGGCTTACAGTTTTCACCACTCGCTGAGCTCAGCGCTTGGCAACTGACCGAGATTGAGCGCGGCCAGTGGTGGCGGATCCTAACAGGAAATTTCACCCATACCAACTTTGCCCATTTAGGGATGAACCTCGCCGGTCTCTGGGTCATCGTATTTTTATTTATGCCACCCATTCGATCACTATTGCTGGCTTTAGGGGTACTGAGTGCATGGGTTGGGATCAGTGTCTTGTTCAGTGATATGACACTGTATGTCGGTTTGTCTGGCGTACTGCATGGCTTATTTGCTTACTTTGCGCTACTAGAGTGGTTACATGGCCGCCGCAGTAGCTTATGGCTAGTGCTTGGCGTCATCGCTAAAGTCGCTTGGGAGCAGTGGTTCGGGGCATCCATGATGACCGCTGAATTAATTGAAGCCCGAGTGGCGACCGAAGCCCATTTAGCAGGCGCTCTAGGTGGCTTGGTTTTAGGCTTGATTCAGTTTTTACTGATAAAAAAACGCCGCAACATCAGTCACGGCGTTGATTAGGGCCTGTTGACCTTTCACGATTACATCACTGGGCGCTGACCACGACTTATCAGCTTAAGCAAAATAGCATCCGCCGCTTCGCCAGCACTGCCTGCTAATTTATCTGCCAACTTTTTCTTACGAACATAGCGCACGGCAAGCACCGTTTTTTCCTTGCAGGCATTGACGATCAAATCATCTGAAGTGGCAATCTCATCCACTAAACCTAATGCTTTCGCCTGACTGCCAAACCAATGTTCGCCAGTGGCCACTTTTTCCAGATCAAGCGCTGGGCGGTGGTCACGGATAAAGTCTTTAAACAAACCATGAGTTTCTTCTAGCTCTTGCTTAAATTTCTCACGAGCTTTATCGGTATTCTCACCAAACATGGTCAGTGTTCGTTTATATTCACTAGCGGTAAGCTGTTCAAACTCAATATCGTTGCGTTTCAGCAGTTTATGAAAATTAGGGATTTGAGCGATAACTCCGATTGAACCAACAATTGCAAACGGCGCAGCAACAATTTTATCGGCGATACACGCCATCATATAGCCGCCGCTGGCGGCCACTTTATCGACGGCAATCGTCAAAGGCAGCTGAGCGGCTTTGAGACGATCAAGCTGTGATGAGGCCAGTCCGTAACCATGTACCATGCCACCACCGGTTTCTAAACGAACCAGCACTTCATCGCCAGGTTGAGCCACAGCCAAAATCGCCGTCACTTCTTCGCGCAATGAACTGACTTCTTTAGCATCAATACTGCCATGAAAATCGAGCACGAATAGATGCGGTTCGCGTTTCGTCTCTAGCTCACCCTCTTTCTCGGCTTGTTTGAGCGCTTTTTGCTTGGCTTTTTTCTGCTCTTTTTCTGTTTTCTTTTCTGCTTTATCACGTGTTTTCAAAAAGGTTTCATCATGCAGATAAGATTCTAAACGCTCTACGGTTGCTTTATGTTGCTCGGTTAAGTCGGTGATTTCTAGCTCGCCTTTATTGGCGCCTGATTTACCACCACCCGATTTTATCATCACTAAGATCACTACTAACGCCACTAACACAGTGACAATCTTGGCTAGAAACAGCCCGTAATCTAATAAAAATTCCAAAGTGCTCATCCTCTTTAATACGAATTGGTGTATTGTAACCACCTTGTCACAAAGACTTAAAGTAAAACCTCATCTCGGAC
>SLFB01000109.1 GCA_007124475.1 Vibrio sp.
AGATACCTTATCAACGCAATCCACAGAATTATCCACAAATAAAACACTGGGCGATAAGCTTGATAACCCTACAGCGATCGTGTACTTGTTACATGTGAGTTAGGCTACAATGTGGAGCAATTTATCATCACTGATTGAGAATCTATCCATGACCCAATTTGAGCATATTGATGTACATAGTGCGCAACGCTTACTCGAACAATCACAGGCGACTATGGTTGATATTCGTGATCCACAGTCTTTTGCCCAGGCTCACGCTCAGCATGCAATCCATCTTAGCAATGACACACTGGCTCTATTTATCGAAAAGCATTCCCTAACTCAGCCTGTGCTGGTGATGTGTTATCACGGTATTAGTAGTCAAGGTGCGGCACAATACTTGATTAACCAGGGCTTGCAACAGGTGTATAGTGTCGATGGTGGTTTTGATGCTTGGCAGCGAGCCCATTTACCAACAACGACGAGCTAATAGCGATGAATAAATTGATCACCTTACCGAATCCAAGAATGGCGCAAGCTTTTATTGATTATATGGCTTCACGGCAGATTGAAATCCAAATGCAACCGGAGGAAGGGGGTCAAGTTTCATTGTGGCTGATGGATGAGCAACATTGGCTGGAAACGGAAAGTGAGCTTAAACATTTTCTACAAAAACCGGATGACAGTAAGTATCAAGCGGCATCTTGGAATGTTGTCCACAGCCAGCAAGCTCGCTTTCATTATCATTCACCTAGCCTGTACGCGATGATTAAAGCCAAAGCCGGACCTATCACCTTATTAGTCATGATTATTTGTGGTGTAATTTTTGGTTTGCAGCAATTTGGTCTAGCAAGACAAGTCTTTTCTGCCCTGCATTTCCCCGCATTCCCAGGTCAACAATGGCAATTGTGGCGTTGGGTGAGTCATGGGGTATTGCATTTTTCAATCATGCATATTGCTTTTAACTTGTTATGGTGGTGGCAGTTAGGGGGAGATATTGAGCAGCGTTTAGGTAGTGCGAAATTAGCGCAAATTGCGTTAGTCTCCGCCGCGTTATCAGGGGCTGGGCAATTTTGGGTCGAAGGCGCTAATTTTGGTGGTTTATCCGGTGTCGTTTATGCACTAGTGGGTTATTTATGGATGCTCACTTGGCGTGCGCCACATCTGGGGTTAGAGATGCCTAAACCCCTTATTGGATTTATGTTAGTTTGGTTAGTGTTAGGCTTTGTGCAGCCTTTCTTAGCCATTGCCAATACGGCTCACTTAGTTGGTCTCGTTAGCGGCATGTTGCTGGGGATACATGATGCTAGTCGTTCACTGCCGTCACGCAAATGAGCGTAATGAACGACGTTTATCATTGTTCAGAGGCATTATTGATAAATGTATTTCGTAAACAATAGATCCGCGATCAAGGTTTGCCCGGTTTCAGGGAGCAAAATGTTATTGATCTCTTCTACCAGCAGCTTACGTAAATTTTCTCGCCCTGCCAGTGAGCGGATGGTGTCTTCATTTTGCTTACCAAGCATTTCCACCACCACATCGCGGATTAGCGGTTGATGTTGTTCAATTAATCCAAGGTGGGCAGGGCTAGCAACCATGATATCAATGCGTACTTGAATGTAACCTAAACGGTCACCTCGAGTATGAAAGTTGGTGGTCAGTTCTGGTTCTAAAGTGAAATAGGCAAATTGTTGGCCTGTATTTGCCATGGAAAATGATGAGCTTAGCAGGCCAAAGGCGAGCATTATATGGGCTAGGTAACGTTTAAGCATATTTAGGCCTGTTCTTTCTTCTGTTCACGATACTCGAATCGGCAGACTCTTGTTACAATACTGTATCTGATCAAAATACAATGCTTAATAGAGTCTTAACACTACGTGGTATCTTACGGTGGTGATTATTGTATGACGATTAAGCGTCATATTGAATACTAGTATGAATCGAATGACTCCGCTCTATCTTTCTGCACTTTGCCAGGTAAAGTGGCAATGCCCAGAAAATTTTGTTTATCCACATGCGCATGCACGAATCTGGCTGCAAGAACAGGGCTCGTTATCGCAAATGATGGCACAGCGCTGTCAGCAGCTTAGTGTGAGCCACTATGAGAACCAGTGGTTAGACGCTCGGCAGTTGGCCTGCCATGAAACCTCGTTATTAGGTGTAGAAAAATGCTTATTGCGTCAGGTTGTTATCACCGGAGATTTGTTACCCTGGGTGCTGGGTCGCACCTTGATTCCGGAAAGCTCATTAGCCGATCAACCTTATGACTTGACTCAGCAAGGAAATACTTTGCTTGGCTTGACGGTCTTTAGTAGTGAGCATGTACGGCGAGATGGCCTACAGGTTGGCTGGGCGGTTACCGAGCAGGGAAGGTTGTTAGCACGTCGCTCACGTTTGTGGATGAACGATAAACCCATGTTAGTGGCAGAATTATTTCTTCCGGATTGCCCTGTTTACACCAAGGAGAATGTGTAAGTGAACCAAACCAAAGCCCGCGCCTACTGGCAACTGATGCGGATGGATCGACCGATTGGCTCATTGCTTTTGTTATGGCCTACGGTTTGGGCCTTGATCTTAGCAGCGCAAGGGATCCCAGATTGGAACGTGTTGCTGGTTTTTGTGTTCGGCGTATTCTCGATGCGCTCTGCCGGTTGTGTGATAAACGATTTTGCCGACCGGCATGTGGATGGCCACGTTAAGCGTACGCTTGCTCGTCCTTTACCATCAGGCCTGGTTACTCCCAAAGAAGCATTGGGATTATTTGCCGTTTTAGTGCTTGTGTCCTTTTTATTGGTGTTGACCATGAATCCATTCACGATTCAATTGTCATTAGTCGGAGTGCTGCTCGCTTTTATCTATCCTTTTATGAAGCGGTATACGCACTTGCCTCAGTTATTTCTTGGTTTAGCATTCAGTTGGTCGATACCAATGGCATGGGCAGCGCAAGCTAACCAGTTACCGCCTATGGTGTGGTTGGTGTTTATGATTAATTTTTTATGGACAGTGGCCTACGATACTCAGTATGCCATGGTAGATCGTGATGACGATTTGAAAATCGGCGTGAAATCAACGGCAATTTTATTTGGTCGACGTGATAAGCTGATCATCGGTGGCTTGCAGTTGATAACGATTGTCTTATTAATCATTTTAGGAATGCGCTATCAATTAGGCTCTGGCTATTATTGGGCCGTTTTAACGGCTAGCGCGTTGTTTGTGTACCAGCAACACTTGATCCGTCATCGACAGCGAATGGCCTGTTTTCAAGCGTTTTTAAATAATAACTATGTCGGGCTTGTGATTGCGCTTGGTTTGCTTATCTCATTTTTGTAGCGTCTAAGCGATATCTGCTCTTATTTGCAGCGATAGGAATGTTGACTAAGTTCGTTTATCCCAATCACTCAATCACTGAGTCTATCTATGTTGCTCAATAAGGCATCCCAAGGGATGCCTTATTGAATTTAAGGCTTCAGCGCAAGTGACGTTCGTCGCTTACCATTCAAGTTGGCAAAGACTTTCCTGAATCGTTAAACGCACCTCAGGATAGAGCAAGAGATATAACTCGTCAGCGAAGCATTGGGTTCTTTCTAGCTGACATTGACCATTGGCATGCAAATAGCCTTGTTCAGTCAGAGTGATGAATAACCCAGAGAAGACCCCTTTATCAAAAAATTCTGGGGCATTGATACCATGCAAGCGACCTAAGCGTTGCGCAATTTCTTGGCTCTTGGCTTCTAGCTCTGATTTATCTAGCTGAGGGTTAGCTGCCAGCAAGTTGAGCGCAATAGCATAACGTTGTAGCGTTTCAGAGATGGTTCGTCCCAGTAGCATTAATACCTGAGTTTGAGCTTGATTGATGGCTACCGCGTCTTGGGTCACTGTGATCAGCTGTTGACGCTCTAGCTCAGTCAGGTAATGGCTGACGATCGTATCGATCTCATCTTCTTGATAGTTTAAAAACAATTCTTGTTTCAAAAATGGATATATTTTGGCAACCATCTGTTGGATAGCACTGACCGATAATGATTGCTGACGGATTAGTAATTGAGCAATCAATGAAGGAAGAGCCAATAAATGGATAATATTATTGCGATAGTAAGTCATTAAAATCGATTGACTACGATCTAAGGAAATAATGTCACCAATACTATCGGTTTCAACCAGGAATTTATCCAGTGACTCAGCATGAGCAACCAATTGCTGCGCTGTCTCTGTCGGTACCGTCGAGGTGCTGGAATAAGGCACATTGCGTAGCAAAGCGAGGTAGCAATCAATTTGCTTGATGAGGTTATCTCGTGCTAATGCTCTTTGCCGAGAAGCCAATAACGCGGTTGCGCATAGTGTCATTGCATTCGCGGCAGCGGCATCATTAATGTGAGTCATCATTTTTGTTGCTAATTGATTGACCACAGGCGTTATCCACTGCGGCTTACTACCACCCATAGGGTCGATATCTTGTGTCCACTCAGGAACCTGTTCGTTAAGATAAGAATTAAGCGGAATAGGTTCCCCGAAGTTCACATAGCCTTGACCAAAATTACGCAACTTACGTAGGGTGCGAAAAACTAGGCTAGCATTTTCCTTTTCTTTACGTTTTCCGCGTAATTCTTTGGCGTAGGTGCCCACTTCCATCACATGCTCATAGCCAATATAGACTGGCACCAGAGTCACGGGGCGATTTAAGCCACGTAACATGGCTTGAATCGTCATCGCTAGCATACCGGTTTTAGCCGATAATAAGCGTCCTGTGCGTGAACGACCACCTTCACTGAAGTATTCAACTGAATATCCCTTAGCAAACAGTTCGGCCAGATACTCACGGAAAATCGTTGAATAAAGCGGATCACCTTTAAAGCTGCGACGAATAAAAAATGCGCCGCCACGACGGAAAATTTGTCCAGCAGGGAAGAAGTTTAAGTTAATCCCAGCGGCGATATGTGGCGGTACTAAACCCTCATGATAAAGCACATAGGAGAGTAATAAATAATCCATATGGCTACGATGGCAAGGTACATAAACGATTTCATGCCCATCTTGTGCAAGGCGACGTACGGTTGCCGCGTTATTGATGTTAAGGCCTTGGTAAATTCGATTCCATAACCAGCCTAAAACTCGATCGCCTTTTTTGATCAAAGAATAAGAAAAGTCGGCGGCTATCTCATCTAAGATGTTATGGGCCGCTTTACGGGCTTTTTCTACGGGAATATTTTTACGATTTGCTTCATCAATAATGGCTTTTTCAATCGCTGGTGAGTGCATCAAGCGTGAAAAAAGCTGATGACGTTGAGGGAGGTTAGGACCTGATGCTGCAAGTTTTTGTCGAGAAAAGTGAATGCGCGCTACTCGTGCTAACTTATGAGCGATGGAGCTATCTGTGCCATGGGCGTCGGCCATATAGCGTAGTGAAACAACAGGGCTAAAGCGAACTAAACAATCACGCCCTGATAAGATAACCGCCATCGCTTTCTGTAAGCCGTTGAGTGCTTGTAAATAAGGCTTTTCTTGCCCTTCTTTGCCCGGCTTTCGCCCCCATAACACGCTAGCGGGAATCATTTGTACATCCAGTTCGCTATCGTGCTTATGTAAGCTTAATAGTTCGGAAAAGGTATTAATTGATTCCCCAGGTACATGGTGATCATCTTGTAATAGTGTCGGGCGGGAAGCGATAAATACATAGCGTTTCAGTGTCTTGCCATTCACGACTAATGGCGTCAATGGGTCGGGTAAACCTGCTTTGCGAGCATGAGTTTGTAAAGTGAGTAGATCCACATTAGAGCGGAAGGGGAGTACATAAACAATGGGTTTATTGATATCGACCGTTAAATCCTCAATTGGATTTGTAGGGATCGCTGTGCCTTTCACCATTACCGATAGCGGTAATTTAAGTAAAGAGCGAGAAAATGAGTGTCCAGAAGACATAAAAAATCAAGGCCTCAAGAAGCTAGATAAAGAACCCAATTCGGGGGTTAAAGTTGACTTGGTGTCTTTTTATGAAGCGCAAGAATACCAGAAACTGGTCGAACCTTTTAATAATATTCAGTCGTTGTGCTGGATTTGATATTAGGAGTTTGATTTATTTCATGATTGGCAGTGCAAGATGAGTCGCTAATCTCAATTTGCGTATTATCAAAAAAGCAGCAATAGACTTTGCTTTTCATTGTTTACTGGATATACTCACAGTCAACTGTATAAAAAGACAGGTGAATTATGAAGCCGTTAACGCCACGCCAGCAACAAGTCTTCGAACTGATCAAAAGTAAAATTGAAGAGACCGGTATGCCTCCTACTCGAGCTGAAATTGCCCGAGAACTCGGATTCCGCTCTGCCAATGCAGCTGAAGAGCATCTGAAAGCGTTAGCTCGTAAGCAAGTGATTGAAATTATTCCAGGAGCTTCACGTGGTCTGCGCATCGTGGCTGATGTTACCACTGAAATGGAACCAGATCTTGGTTTACCTTTGATTGGACAAGTTGCCGCGGGGGAGCCAATTTTGGCCCAAGAGCATATCGAAGCCCACTATCATGTCGATCCAAGTATGTTTCGTCCTCAAGCTGACTTTTTACTCAGGGTACAAGGGGAGAGCATGAAAAACATCGGTATCATGGATGGTGATTTGCTTGCTGTTCATAAAACCCAAGATGTACGCAATGGCCAAGTGGTTGTCGCGCGGGTAGAAGAAGATGTCACCGTAAAGCGTTTAGAGCGTAAAGGCGCTAAAGTTTGGCTACATGCTGAAAACGAAAGCTTTGCACCGATTGAAGTCGATCTCACCTGTCAAGAGTTAGCCATTGAAGGTATCGCGGTAGGGGTGATTCGTAATACTGACTGGATGTAAAACAGCGCTGGTCAGATTAACTTGTCAATCTAAGTGATATTCATTATCATCTTTCTTGTCAACGGAAGGAAGATGATAATGCGCTCTAAGTACAAAGATTCATCACCATGTTACCAAGTCCCTAGTCGTTTACTCCAGCCTTTGTGGTTGCGTAGCCGTGAAAGTCTCGTTGATGATGGCGCGGTCTACGATCCCATTGCGGCGCGGGCTTGCCAGCGCTGTCACCTTGCTCCCGAATGCTTGGCGGGCGATATCCCTCAAAAACAATTATTACATGTCACGTTAGCACAGATATGTGATCAACAAGTGGCGCGTTTTTTAACCGCACATCCTGATGGCTGGATTATCAATGTTGGCGCGGGGTTGGATACTCGTTTTTATCGAGTGGATAACGGACGTTGTCATTGGGTAGAAGTTGATGTAACTGAGCATTTATTGTGGCGACAAAAGTTATTCCATCCAAGTGAGCGTTATCAGCATTGCTGTGGTAGCGTCGCTAATCTTGATTGGTTAGAACGCTTAAAGATGTCACATGATGCTCCGGTATTAATTTTATGCGAGCATGCTTTATTAGATTGTCAGCCAAGCGAAATATCAACTTTCTTGCGTGCCATCGGGCTGCACTTTGTACATGCTCGTGCTTGTATCGTATTAGCAGGTGATAAAACAATGACTAGGCTGGGACAAAAACTGGGTTCCGGTGCTTATCAGCACGGTTTTGCTAAACCTGATCAAGCCTTAGTTAACGCTTTACCTTGGGCTCGCCGAACTTTATTGCTTTCGCCATTGGATAGGCATTGTTATCGTTGGAAATTTTGGCAGCGTATAATCAGTAAAATGAGTGGTTTAAAAACTCGCCTCACTCCTGTTGTGGTTGAAGTTCGCTGGTAATCAACCCGATTTGTCACCATTGGTTTCTCATCATTAACTTCTTTAACCTTGTGCGCTAATGGCAATCCATACTCCTTTCTGACTTGGATTGGTAGCGGGCTACGTTCGTTCACTCCAATCACATAGTCTGTCTATGCTCATGGCACTGCTGAGCGAGTTGTTTAATGAAACCCTCTCGATTGCTTGGGAATAAGATTGGTTTTCGCTACACTGAGCGGCTTATTCTAAGAGGGTCTCCAAGTGGCATCGATTGTACAGATACTCACCAAACGCACCATTCATCGTCAAGTCTTACTGCTGTCTATCCCTATGGTGTTGTCTAATATCACGATTCCTCTATTAGGATTAGTGGATGCAGCCGTCATTGGCCATTTACAGCATGCTTGGTATCTTGGCGGGGTGGCCTTAGGTAGTATGTTGATTAGTGTTTGCTTCTGGTTGTTGGGCTTTTTACGCATGTCAACAACCGGGTTAAGCGCTCAAGCTTACGGCAGCGATAATAAACAGCAGCTGGCCTTGATATGGGTGCAGGGTATGATGATGTCGCTCGGTTTTGCTGCCTTGTTTTTATTATTACATCGTGTCATTGGTGATGGAGTGCTGGCACTCAGCGACGCTAGCGAACAAGTTAAACATTATGCCCAACAGTATTTTGTCATCCGAGCTTGGAGTGCTCCTGCGGTATTGATCAATTTAGTGTTACTGGGCTGGTTACTAGGAACACAAAATGCCAAAGCGCCAATGTGGATGGTTGTCATCACTAACCTGACTAATATTGTACTCGATATCGTGTTTGTTATCGGTTTCGGGTGGAAAGTGCCCGGAGTCGCCTTAGCTTCGGTGATCGCAGACTATCTTGGTATGGGGTTTGGTTTATGGTGTGTCGCCCGTTTTTGGCGTGCGAAAAACTTACCCTCTCCCTGGTGCTTGTGGCGTCAAACTAGCCAAGGGATCAGCCGTTTTCTGCGCTTAAATCGTGATATTTTCCTACGTTCTTTGTGCCTCCAAGCGGTGTTTAGTTTTATGACCTTCCAAGGTGCAGCATTTGGTGATCATGTGGTTGCGGCTAATGCGGTATTGATGAGTTTCTTAATGATCATCTCTTATGGAATGGATGGGTTTGCTTATGCGATTGAGGCGATGGTGGGGAAAGCGGTTGGCGCTAAAAACCAACAACAACTCAAAGCCTCCATTATTGGCAGCACGTTCTGGTGTATCTTAATTTGTTTGGCCTTGACGCTAATATTTGCGTTAGCCGGTTCGAATCTAATTGGCTTGATAACCTCAATAACCAGTGTTCAACAGACCGCCCGCGACTATTTACCCTGGCTGGTGGCGATGCCTTTAGTGGCGATGTGGTGCTTTTTGCTAGATGGTATTTTTATTGGTGCCACTAAAGGGCGAGAAATGCGCAATAGTATGTTTATTGCCGCCAGTGGCTTTTTTATGGTGTTTACCTTATTTTCCGCTTGGCATAATCATGCGTTATGGTTGGCTATGCTGACTTTTATGGCTTTACGCGGCTTGAGTTTAGGTTGGGTTTTTTATCGACAATGGCAGCAAGGTGAGTTTATTTAAACGTTCGGTAAGCCAGCTAACGATGGACTAAGAGTGACCAGGCGTTGGTATTGGTAGTCCGACAATATCTCTTGCCTAGTGAAAGATGCAGCGGGAGTCGTTACTCGCTTTCCCGCTGCTCTGAGGTATTTTGCCATTGGGTTAAAATAAGCGGTTTAACCCATTAAGCGCTGCTACTCGATAGGCTTCTGCCATTGTGGGGTAGTTGAAAGTTGTATTAACAAAATATTCAATCGTATTGGCTGACCCTTTTTGCTCCATGATGGCCTGGCCAATGTGAATGATTTCTGCTGCTCGCTCGCCAAAGCAATGAATGCCTAAAATTTCTTTACTATCACGATGAAAAAGAATTTTTAAGCTACCGATATCTTTACCAGAAATTTGTGCGCGGGCTAAATGTTTAAACGAGGAGCGGCCAACTTCATAAGGAATTTTAGCCGCTGTGAGTTCTTGCTCCGTTTTACCAACCGAACTAATCTCAGGAATGGTGTAAATGCCGGTTGGGATATCTTCAATTAACTTATTAATGGCTTGTCCTTGGGTGATGGCTTGGGCGGTAAATCGACCTTGATCATAAGCGGCACTGGCAAGGCTCGGGTAGCCAATGACATCCCCAACCGCATAGATATGTTCAACCGCGGTTTGATAATTTTGATTGACGCTCAACTGACCTCTTGCATCAGGCGTCAGTCCTACCACTGATAAGTTGAGTCGATCCGTATTACCGGTTCGGCCATTGGCATAGAGTAAGCAATCGGCTTTCATTTTTTTACCTGATTGCAAATGTATGATCACGCCATCATCAGTACCTTCAATTTTTTGATGGGTTTCATCATTGCGGATCACTACGCCACTGTTCCAAAAATGGTAAGAGAGTGCATCGGAAATTTCATTATCTAAAAAAGCGAGTAGTCGATCTCGGGTGTTGATGAGATCAGTTTTAACGCCTAACCCTCTAAAAATAGAGGCGTATTCACAGCCAATTACCCCAGCACCATAAATAATGATGTGCTGGGGGTCGTGTTTCAAATTCAAAATCGAATCGCTGTTATAGATCCTTGGGTGATCAAAGTCGATATCATCGGGCTGATAGGGACGTGAGCCTGTGGCAATCACAAATTTCTCAGCTTGATAGTGCTCGATGCTGCCATCGGCTTTATGCACTGCTACCGTATGGGGATCGATAAATTCAGCGCTTCCAAAAATTAGGCTACATTGATTGCGGTCGTAAAAGCCTTGGCGTAATCGAGTTTGTTTATCGATAACGGTTTTAGCGTGGCTGAGAATAGATGAGAAAGTGGCGTGGATACTGGTGTTGTTCTTACAAAAAAGCGGGTTGCTGTTATATTCAATGATACGGCTAACGGCGTGACGTAGTGCTTTGGAGGGAATGGTTCCCCAGTGAGTACATCCGCCACCAACACTGCTTTCTTTTTCTATGATGGCGACTGTCATGCCGGCTTTGGCTAATCCCATTGCCGCGCCTTCTCCACCTGGACCGCTGCCGATGACGATAACGTCAAACTGGTGCTTCTGTGCCATAGGATATCCTTGTTATCGATGTTGAACATTGCTGTAGCGAGATTGTAACTGATTGTGTTGTGAGGTAAATCCTCTATCCTCGATAGAGTGTTTAGGATCACGACATTTCATCGCTTATCTCTTTGTTACTTGAAGCGGTCGGTTTGTTAGCAAAGTTCATTTACTGTAATCATAGAGTCTGCTTATGTTTATGCAGACTGACTCTCTTACCGTCTACCGACAGCTCTAAGTGGCTTGGCTATCGTGCTTGTATGGGCAAGGGGAGACTTTTGTGATCAATCAAAAACCTTCCCCTGTGGCTAGCATCGACAATTGCTTGTTTCAGGTTATAGTATGCGTTGGATAATGTTGTAATGAGAACAGGCTTAGTATGAAATCTACGGGAATCCGCGCCTTACAAAAAGAAAAAACCCGTCGCTCGTTGATTGATGCCGCTTTTAGCCAATTGAGTGCAGATCGCAGTTTTTCCAATTTAAGTTTACGCGAAGTGGCGCGAGAAGCGGGTATTGCGCCAACGTCTTTCTATCGTCATTTTAAAGATATGGACGAGTTGGGATTGACTATGGTTGATGAAGGTGGGTTGTTATTGCGCCAACTAATGCGTCAAGCTCGGCAACGCATTGTTAAAGAAGGCAGTGTGATACGTACTTCGGTTGAAACCTTTATGGAATTTATTGATAGTAGCCCTAACGTATTTCGTTTACTGCTGCGTGAACGTTCTGGTACGTCATTTGAATTTCGGGCTGCGGTGGTGCGAGAAATTGAACATTTCGCGGCTGAACTCACAGAGTATTTGATTAACGCTGGGATGAGCCGTGAAGAAGCGATAATTCAAGCCGATGCGTCAGTGACTTTGGTGTTTAGTTCAGGAGCTCAAGCTCTTGATCTTACGCGTCAAGATCGTGATGCTTTGGCGGAGCGCTTGATTTTACAATTGCGTATGTTAGCGAAGGGGGCGCTTTGGTATCGTAAAGAGCGCGAACGTAATCGACTAAAAAATGGACTTGATTAATGAGGCATGAAACATCATCTCGCTCAAACAGTAAAACCTTATTGTTGGCATTGATTAGTGGAATGTGCGGCGATGCACTTTTGTCATGGTTAACGATCAGTGAGGTTTCATTTTCTATTTTCCCTTTGATTGCCCTGATATTGGCAGTGCAGATGCTCTACCAAGACTACTTACAACGTCAGCCTGAATCTGAAGTACCACTTGTTGGTATTGCTTGCTTCTTTGTCGGTGCTTTTGGTCATTCAGCTTTTATGAAAGCGCAATATCCAGATTCTGGGTCGATGATGTTTTCTGTGATCGTAGTACTCGGCCTGCTGTGGTGGATTGGTAAAAAGCTCGGTTTTATCGGACGCAAAAATTAACGAGCCATTCGGCTCGTTAATTTTTTATGCTTTGCGCTCTAGCATCACGCCCGCTTCCATGTGGTGGGTAAATGGAACTCTGAATCTTATGACGTCTTCTAAAGTCTAGGTTTGAGTTTTAATTTGTTGTTTTTATTGGTTTTATGTTTACTCCTTGTCCAAGGGAGTCTTTAGTCGTACAATGAAAACTCGTCTTTCCCCGTACCCCGATCCGTACCCAGAGCCGTACCCAGAAATGCAGAGGTTTTGAACCATGACCAAGCGAATTAGCACCAACGCCACGTTGCAATCACTGAAAGCACAAGACAAAGAATACTTAGTTCCAGATAAGAAAATTGAAGGATTGAATATTCGTGTTCGCCCAACGGGTACAATGACTTGGATCTTTCGTTTTCAGGTCGGTAAAAAACACGAAAAAATCACTATGGGGCGGTATGTTAAGTTGAAACCGGAAACGGGGATGACACTTGAACAGGCTCGAACAGAAGCAGGGCGCTACCGTAGTTGGTTGGAAAACAATAAGAATCCGAAGCAGGAACTGGCACGTGAACAGCGCGAGCAAGATGAAGCAAAAACTTTTGATGATGCTTTTGCCAGCTTTGATGAGAAGCGTTTATCTAAGCAGCTACGAGGTGAACAAGCAAGGACAATCTACATCCGGGATATCAAACCCTTTCTCGGTCACATCAAGCTAGATGAGTTGAGAATTCATGACCTCAATAAAGTGTTTGATGCCAAGGTTGATGAGAGTGGCAAGAGAAAGGCGGGTGCGATTGGTGCGTGCCACAAAATTATTAATCAGGTGATCAACCATTCGTTGGCTTTGAATATGATCGGCGCTCATCCTGCACCACATTTGAAATCTAAGGATGTCGGAGGTGGCTCTAAAGTCAC
>SLFB01000085.1 GCA_007124475.1 Vibrio sp.
GGGTGTAATAACTGGCAGGATTAGGCACGCCCATCATTTCTGAGAAGATCAACAACATAAATAAATCGTCTTGCTCGCGCTTAGCGCGAGCAATCGCCGAACGATACGGCGCGTTGTAAATTTCTTCTGCGTAATGATTGGCCAGTTTAAAACAAGCACGGATCTTACTCAGTTTCATTTACCACCGCCTCTTTCTTACTTTTGATCAGTTTATTCAAAGCAGAAGCGCACTCTAAGGTAATCAAGATTGCGGCAATCAATACGATAATATCGAGTGTGAACAAGAACCAATCTTGCTTATCGTAAAAGCTTTTCAGCTGAATCAATAAACCTAAGGTGGTCATGATCAATAAAAAGACCAAAGGAACTAAGGTGTAGTACATCGGACGTCCTAAACGCACCAACATCACGGTAATCACCAGCAGTGTTAAGCCTGCTAACAACTGGTTAGTGGTGCCAAATAACGGCCAAATTAGTAGACCACCAGAGCCGTCACCACCAGCACCAAAAGCGAGTAGCACACATGAACCGACCGCGAGCAAGGTTGCTGGCAGGGCTTTTTGCATCCAACTTATGTTATAAATGTTGCCCCACTCTTGGAAAATATAGCGCTGCAGACGTAGACCCGTGTCCATGGTCGTGCCAGCAAACAAAACCACCATCACGGTTAATAATGTTTGAGACAGCGTAGTATCTAATCCCAAACCTTGCTGTAAGATATTGGCTCCGCCATTAATAAACGCGCCCACGCCACCTTGACCAAAGCCATGATAAACCGCTTGCCAATCAGCTAAAGTCGCAAAACCTGCCGTTGCTGCAATAATCGCTGCCAATGCTAAAGAGCCCTCACCAATGGCACCGAAGTAGCCAACAAAGCGCACATCGGGTTCTTTATCCAACTGTTTCGACGTGGTGCCACTCGCTACTAGACCGTGGAAACCAGAAATCGCGCCACAAGCAATGGTCACAAACAGCAATGGGATCAGTGATGGCGTGCCTTCTGGCAAATTGGTATTGAATGCAGGAGCCACCACATCAGGACCAGCGAGTAACACCGCCCCATAAACCAAAAATAAACCAATAAATAATTGAATACCGTTAATATAATCCCTTGGCTGCAGCAGCATCCAAACCGGTAGCAACGAAGCAATGGCCGCGTAAGTAAACAGAATAATGATCCAGCTTTGGGTTGGATTTAACCCCATCAAAGTATCAGGCAAAGAAAGCGGCATCATAGGGCCAACAAAGATCATCGCGTACAAGGCAATTACCCCCAATACCGACACCATCGCAAGGCCAATATAACGACGATATATCAGTTGCCCAATCACCAAAGCGACAACAATCGCTCCCCAAACAGGGATGGTGGCACTAGGGAAACTAATGAGCTGACGGGCAATCACCACAGCAAACACCGCATTGACCATTAATAGCACAAGGAAGATAACAATCATAAATAAGCTACGGGCACGCGGACCGATAATGTCGCCGGTTAACGCACCAACCGATTTTGCTTTATTGCGGTTACTGGCCCAAATCGCTCCAGCATCATGTACCCCAGCAAAGAAAATCGTGCCACACACGACCCAGATAAAAGCCGGAACCCAACCCCAGATCACCGCAATCGCTGGACCAATGATCGGTGCCGCTCCCGCAACCGAGGTAAAATGGTGTCCCCATAACACATATTTATTCGTAGGCACATAATCGATGCCATCATTCATGGTATGAGCTGGGGTGCGAAAGTGTGGATCGACTTTAAAAATTTTTTCACATATAAATTTTGAGTAAAAAATGTAGCCCAGCGCCATGGCACCTAAGCCCATGAGCATTAGGAATATTGCATTCATGCCTACCTCCGTTGTAGCCATTATGTTATCTGTATGTTTGCTGTTTAAAACATTGGTCATCTTAATCCGTTTTGATTTACATCAAAAAGACAAATGCGACAAAAACAAACCCCTTAGCAACATTTAACTAAGATTAGTGAGCTAGTTCTCAATACACTGATCAACGGCAGCAAAAGACCGACCTCGGGCTGGCTATCAATTTCGGTTAATTTAGGTTCATCAGATGGGCTGAAACAATCTTGATTAGCCAGTTCAAGCATGATGGCTTACCCTATTCAACCTATGTATAAATGGTTATCCATCCACCATTGCCATTTCCATTTCCAATCGCAATGGGAACCCAATGGGATAGCAAAACTCCAATCATCGAATAAGGACATCAATATGGCTTTTAATACGCTAATTGAGCATTTCAAAACCATTTCTCACTTTGAGCATTTGCGCTCGATTTGTGGTTGGGACCAAGCGGCTGTTATGCCTAGCGGTGGTGCACAGGCTCGCTCTGAAGCCATGGCTCAGCTCTCCGTGCATATTCATCAATTATTAACTCAACCACAATTGGCCGAGTGGTTTGACAGCAGTCAACAGCAGCTACAAACGGCTGAACAAAAAGCCACATGGCGTGAGATGCACCGTCAATGGCAACTGGCCAATGCACTGCCAGAATCTTTGGTTAAAGCACAATCCCTCGCTGGCTCACAATGTGAGCACGCGTGGCGCAGTCAACGTAAAAATAACGACTGGGTGGGGTTTGAAAAAAATTGGGCTGAAGTGGTCAAACTGTCTCAAGAAGAAGCGCAAATTCGCGCTGAGATCACCGGGCTTAGCCGTTACGATGCCATGTTAGATATGTACGAACCAGGCACCAGTAGCCAGGCTTTGGATAAAGTATTTGCTGAAGTCAAAACTTGGTTACCTTCTTTAATCGATCAAGTATTAGAAAAACAGAGCCACGAAACGCTGATTTTACCCAATGGCCATTATCCAGCAGAGGAACAAAAAGCGCTCGGTTTAGAGGTGATGAAGCTGCTACAGTTTGACTTTGACCACGGCCGATTGGATCAAAGTACCCACCCATTCTGTGGCGGCGTACCGAGTGATGTCCGAATTACTACCCGCTATAATGAAGCAGAATTTACCCAATCATTAATGGGTATTGTGCATGAAACTGGCCATGCCCGTTATGAGCAAGGCTTGCCTAAAGCCTTTGCGGGTAATCCAGTAGGTCTGGCTCGCTCTATGGGTATTCATGAATCTCAATCGCTATTTTTTGAAATGCAATTGGGTCGTAGCGCGCCATTCATTGAGCATTTAGCGACTCTGGCGCAGCAACATTTCTCCGCTAATGAAAGTGCCGTGTTCGCCGCTGATAACTTCCAAAAGCTCTACACCCGTGTGGAAAAAGGCTTTATTCGCGTTGATGCTGATGAGCTGACTTACCCGGCCCACGTTATCTTACGTTATGAGATTGAACGTGATCTGATGAACGGTCACATCAAACACACCGATGTCCCTGAGCTGTGGAATGAAAAAATGGGCGCGTATCTTGGCTTGTCCACCGCTGGCAACTATCAAAATGGATGTATGCAAGACATTCACTGGACTGATGGCAGCTTTGGCTACTTCCCTTCTTATACGCTTGGCGCTATGTATGCCGCGCAGTTTATGGCAACAATGAAACAAAGTATTGATGTGGAAGCCGCCATTGCCCGTCAAGATCTCAGCCCTATCTTTACCTGGTTGAGTGACAATA
>SLFB01000131.1 GCA_007124475.1 Vibrio sp.
ATTTTATATCCCTATTAAGGATTCTCTATTATGTCAGTTGCAGCCATAGTTATGCTCGCCATCTTTGGCGTTATTCTGCTGTTTCTTTTTAGCCAACAGAAAAAAAACCACACTTTATCTCGCTTAGTGCTAGTAGGGCTAGTATTAGGTAGTGTTTTCGGCCTAGCTCTCCAGGTCATTTTCCACGAAGGCAGTCCGGTGATCCGTGAAGTATTGTCGTGGGTTTCCATTGTCGGTAGTGGTTACGTTGAACTACTCAAAATGGTTATTATGCCATTAGTGTTAGTTTCGATGATCTCGGCGGTGGTGAAATTAGATAACAGCGGTTCATTGGGTAAAATCTCTTTTTTTACCATTTCTATATTGTTATTTACCACTGCAATTTCCGCGTTAATCGGTATTTTAATTACCCAAGCGTTTGGTCTGACTGCTGAAGGCTTAACCGAGGGCTCACGTGAAATTGCTCGTATGGGGCAATTGGAATCTCGCGCCTCGACAGTAGCGAATTTAACCATTCCACAAATGCTGATTAGCTTTATACCGTCAAATCCATTTGCTGACCTCACTGGTGCTCGCTCTTCTTCCATCATTGCCGTGGTTATCTTTGGTATTTTGGTTGGGATTGCTGCCCGCAAAGTCATGCAAGAAAAAGAGCAACTAGAAGCGCCTATCCGTTTGTTTGTAGACGCACTACAGTCGATTGTGATGCGTTTAGTTAAAATGATCATTGCCCTCACCCCTTACGGGATTGCGGCACTGATGACCAGAATGGTAGCCACATCCAGTGCCAGCGATATTCTCAACCTACTTGGTTTTATTGTTGCTTCTTACGTTGCCATTGCGTTGATGTTTGTGGTGCATGGATTATTGGTTTCTTTAGTCGGTGTCAATCCAAAAACCTTCTTCCAAAAGATTTGGCCGGTACTGACCTTCGCATTCACCTCGCGCAGTTCAGCCGCAACCATTCCTTTGAATGTGGAAGCACAAATCACTAAGCTTAAAGTGCCGCCGGTTATCGCCAACCTGTCTGCCTCGTTTGGTGCCACAATTGGCCAAAACGGTTGTGCTGGGATTTATCCCGCTATGTTGGCAGTCATGGTTGCACCGTCAATGGGGATCAATCCACTGGATATTAGCTTTGTATTATCGTTAATTGCGATGATTACCATCAGCTCATTTGGTATTGCCGGTATCGGTGGTGGTGCAACTTTTGCCGCTTTGATTGTACTTCCAGCCATGGGGCTGCCTGTGACTATTGCTGCGCTGCTTATTTCAATTGAACCGCTCATTGATATGGCTCGTACTGCGCTTAATGTCTCTGGCTCAATGACCGCCGGAACCATTACTAGTCGCTTAATGAAACAAACTCATGAAGTAGAAGAAGCAGAGCAACAACCAACTCAAGCGGCTTAATCTTCTTACCCATGCCCAGCACCAAGACTACGGCTCATAGACTTGGTGCTTTTTTTCGCTTATCGCCAGCGTAATAATCCTAACCGGTAAATTACGAGTGCACTGAGTAGCAAAGCGCAGCCAATCAGCTTATTGACTGGCAAGGTTTCTGAATATATCCAAACACTCAACATCAAAGTCCAAACGGGTTCTAGTAACATGAGCAAGGCTGCATTGGTGGGATTAGCATGCTTTTGACCAAGCGTTTGCATCAAATAACGTAAACTGGTTGCCAGTAATACACTCAATGCAAACCATTTCCAAGTTATGGGGCTAACTGAAGCTGGCCATGACTCAAATAACCAACATAAAATAAGTCCTAAACACCCCACCGTAAAAAGCTGTAACGTTGTTAATAACATCGCTGGCAGTTTGGCAGAATACTGGCTATTAAAGTTAAAATGTAATGCCAAGCCCATCGCTGCGATTAAAAACCACCACTGATTAGTGGCAAGCTGCCATGAACCATTCCATGCCAACAAGAATAAGCCTACTATTGCTATGGGTAAAGCCAACCAAAACGCGCGATTAGGTGCTCGGCCATAAAGGGGCCACCCAAGCAGTGGTACAAATAACATCGATAGACTCATAATAAATGCCCCTTCACCAAGCGTTGGGCTTAATGAAATAGCATAGATCCAACTGAATAAGGCACCACCAAGAAAAACACCGACACTCATCGCCCTTAAGCAATCGCTTAACGAGCTTCGCTTTAAAGCTGAATAGCAAAAAGGCAGCAAAATGAGCGAAGCGGCAATGAAGCGTAATCCGATAAAACCAAAAGGTGGAAGTTCTTCAATCGCTTGCTTGGAAAAAATCCAACCAGCGGCAGCCAGCAAGGTCGTGATGACAAAGATCAGTTCTGAACGAAATTTAACCAGCATATTGTTATTACATGATAGGCACAAGATAGCTGATTGTGCGCCAAATACGGTTAGAAAACCACTGCTAGCCTCAAACAACGTGGCATTACAGCTAGGCGGCCAATCAGTCCATCCCCATGAGCATAAACAGACTGTGTGATAGGAATGCAAAAGCCGATCTGTGGCTGCAAGTAACAAGGGAATAAACCTATTCAACACGGTAAATAGAACACAATTCACGCGATTTACACCCATCAAAAAAAATATAAAAATTAAAAATTTAACTCCAACATTGTTATTATAATCAGAATTAAACACCAATATTTTCAATTTTACATGGTTTTATTGAATTGAGCCCTTACCCTTAACCAGTGAATGTGACCAAGGTAACAAAAGGCATATCTTTGCTTAGTATGTTAAGTTTCACCACATTATTGGTTAAATATGGACTACTTTTCAGTGGAAAGCTCGCATAAAACCTTGAATTGCAGTATGCAATCATTGGCTCAACATTCCGAATCTAGCACCTGGAATCAACACGATACTTATTGGTCTTTGAGTTTATTTGGTACTGCCGTGGGTGCAGGTATCTTATTTTTGCCGATTAATTTAGGTCTTGGTGGGTTCTGGCCGCTCATCATCATGGCAATACTGGCTTATCCAATGACGTTTTACGCCCATCGCGGATTAACTCGATTTGTGCTTTCTTCATCTCAGCCTAACGCTGACTTCACAGACGTTGTCCAAGAGCACTTTGGTCGCTATGCCGGTCGTATCATTGCTTGGCTATATTTCTTATCGATCTTTCCTATTTTGTTAATCTATGGCGTGGGGATCACTAACACGGTAGAAAGCTTCCTTGTTCATCAAGTTGGGATGGCTTTGCCGCCGCGCTGGTTACTATCAGGTGCTTTGGTTGGAGGGATGATCTTAATTATGCTGTGCGGTGAGAAGGTCATGTTAAGAGCTTTTGCTGTGATGGTTTACCCACTGGCCGCCATTTTATTCATGCTTTCCATTTATCTCATTCCTCAGTGGCACATGCCTGCACTCGACTTTCCAACCAGCACGGTATTACTGCATACCATGTGGTTGTCTGTACCTGTGATTGTATTTTCATTTAGTTTTGCGGCTGCAGTATCCAGCTTTGCTCAAAAACAACGCCGTCATTATCAAGCGCAAGCGCTGGACAAAAGCGAACGAATTTTACGCCGTACAAGCATGGCTCTGGTGCTTTTCGTCTTATTCTTTGTTTTTTCTTGCATTCTTACCTTATCGGCAGA
>SLFB01000091.1 GCA_007124475.1 Vibrio sp.
CTCCTATTTAAATAAGATGATTATTCCCACCCATTATGTCTATAGTGCAGCTAAGTATATTAATAATACCTATTTTTCTACGCCTGAACCTTATCGAGAATTAGGCTTAGATGCACGTCAATCTTTACAAGCTATCGAGCAAGCAAAAGAAAAACCGACATTAATGATTGTTGTCGTCGGTGAAACCGCTCGTAGCCAAAACTATCAGCTCAATGGTTATTCACGAGCGACTAATGCTTATACACAAGATTTACCTATTATTTCTTTTCAAGATGTCAGCGCTTGTGGAACTGCGACCGCCGTTTCTGTTCCTTGCATGTTTTCAAATATGACGCGTAGTAACTTCAATCGCCAACAAGCTGACAACCAAGACAATGCGCTTGATATTCTACAACGTGCTGGTATCTCTTTATTATGGAAAGAAAACGATGGTGGTGATAAAGGCGTTGCAAAAAATATTAATCTCGTCACGATTGATCGTAACCAAATCAATGAAACCTGTAATGGCAAAACTTGCTATGACATTGCTTTGTTGGATAATCTGGAGCAAGAAATTCGTGAGATGGATGGTAATCGTTTGATCGCACTACACCTTATCGGTAGTCACGGCCCAACTTATTATCAACGTTATCCAAAAGATAAAGCGGCTTTCATCCCAGACTGTCCTCGTGCGGATATCGAAAACTGTTCACTAGAACAAATCGTTAATGCTTATGACAACACGATTTTATATACCGATTATGTACTGCGCCAAACGATAGATAAGCTGCAACGCTTAAGCGAAGATTATAATACCGCTCTGATTTACGTCTCCGATCATGGTGAATCATTAGGGGAAAATGGCGTCTTCCTACATGGCATGCCCTATCGCATGGCTCCTGAGTTCCAGACTAAAGTGCCACTGATGGTATGGATGTCATCTGGATTTCAACGAGCAAAAGAGATAGATTACGACTGTTTGCAGCAAGCGGCACAACATAGTAATCGGTTCTCACATGACAATATTTTCCATTCACTACTGGGAATTATGGCAGTAGAGACCGAAGCTTATGAACAAGAATTAGATATTTTTGCTACCTGCCAAGCTAGCCTTAGCCATTAATACTGTTTTTACAGCATAAGAGGGAGCCAGAATTGACTTTGTTTATGGCTCCATCATTGATGGTCAAAAGAGAAAATAACGCCTCTGTTATACCCCATCAGCTTCAAATAGAAAGGGGATCGCAGTTAGCGATACTTCGGATGATTGATAATGTGATCTTCCCAGTCGATAACATCAATCTCATAAACCACTTGATTACGAACGCTCTCACCCGCTGCGTGCATCGCGGCTTTAGAGCCAGTGAGTAATGGATGCCAAGCTGGTAAGGGTTGCTTATCTGCCAATAAACGATAGGCACAAGTATCAGGTAGCCAATGAAACTCAGCAATTTTATCGCGGGTCAGCTTTAAGCATTCTTCACCGGATTGAAATCGGTTTGGGTAATCTTTGCATGAACAAGTATCACTATTGAGCCAGCTACAGGCCACATTGGTGTAATAAACCTCATCGCTATCTTCATCCATGAGTTTATGCAGGCAGCATTTCCCACAGCCATCACATAGCGATTCCCACTCTGCTTCAGTCATTTGCTCTAAAGATTTACTTTGCCAAAATGGAATACTCATTCGATCATACTACTCTGTTGTGCATTGAGCCGGGTGTTATACCCTCCTACTGAATAAACTTCAAGCTAGGCCAAGCAGAAATTCCTGTTTAGAAGCGAAAGATCTGCTAGGATTAGCCCCCGAAATTTTTTGGTCGTAAACAATTTTTTGGTCGTAAATAATAGGAAAAATATGGAGTGTCGACTCAGCTGCGGCGCGTGCTGCATCGCCCCTAGCATATCTTCTGCAATACCTGGAATGCCAAATGGCAAACCTGCTGGTATTCGTTGTATTCAGCTGGATGAGCGTAATTTATGCCGCCTATTTGGTAAACCGGAAAGGCCCGCGGTTTGCAGCCAATTCAAGCCATGCCCTAGTGTCTGTGGTGACAATAATCAACAGGCATTACAAAACCTTATCGAGCTAGAACAATTAACCTAAATAGTTTCATTCTGCTGAGTAAAGATAAGTCACGGTTTGATTCTTGCCATTTCGTTTCGCTTGGTAAAGGGCTTGGTCGGCATCGCTGAGTTCGTAATGCTTCACCGCTGTCGGATAATAAGCCAGTCCAAGGCTGATCGTAACTTGGCCAATATCGGGAAAATGTTCACCGCTCTTGTGCGCAATCACTTGGACTAAATGATCGGCGAAGTTCTCAGCGTCAGCCATAGATAAAAAACACGCTAAAATGGCAAACTCTTCACCGCCTACGCGAGCTAACACCTGATTATCAAGCAATAACGAACGGGCTTGCTGAGCAACAAACTGAATTACTATATCACCTGTCTCATGGCCAAACCGGTCATTAACCGCTTTAAAATTATCAATATCAAATATCATCAAACAAATCCCCGACCCTTGAGTAGGGATAGCTTCCAGTGATTGAATAAAATAACGCCGATTGTGAATACCCGTTAGACTATCCGTTTCAGATAACCACGTTAATCTTGCGTTCATCTCTCTTAGCGCTTTGGTTTTGTTTTCCACACTGCGTTTTAAAACCCAAATGTAAGACAACAAAACGATTAACACGAAGAAAATAATGGCAGGGATAAGATAACGGGGATAAACCGTATCGACTCTATGATGCATCCAGCGATTAACGATACGTGACTTATCTTCAGGCGTGAATAAATTAAACCCCTGTTGAGTCACCTCAAGTAAAGGGCTAGCTTTGGCCACAGCAGGATACAGCACCCCTGTGTATAAATGCTGAACGGGTAATAATTTTCCAGGCTTATTGCCTAAATGGAGAAAATAGTTAGAGACTTGAGTATCAGCCACAAAAGCGTTTAGCTTACCCGCCAGCGCCTCATGCATCATCAGCTGATTATTGGTAAACGTTTTTAGCTTTACATTTGGATAGTGCGTTTGCATATAATCTTGTTGGTAACCACCAAATAATACGCCCACAGGGTAATCATCATAACCGCCAGATAAAAACTCTTTAACCGACAACTCTTCCAATAATGAGCGATTAAAATACAACTTAGTATCAATGCTGAATAAGGGCTCAATAAAGTCAAACCACTGCTCACGTTTGTCTGAACGCACCATTCCCACATGAGCATCCGCATATCCAGCGATGACATTATCTAATGATTCTTGCCAACTACTGACTTTAAATTCAACGGCAACGCCAGTGAGCTGAGAGTATTCTTGCCAAAAGTTAACCAGTACCCCCATAGCTTCGCCTTTTTCATTGGTATAAGAATAGGGATGCCAACTATCTGTGGTAGCGATGATTAATGGGGAAGATATTGGAGCTTTAGCTCTAGAAAAAGAGGAGAAGAATAAACAACTGACTATAAGCAGCAAAAATATTACACATCGCCTACTTAGGTAACAATAATTTATTATTTTATTCATATGGTTAATGGTTTGCTAAGCGAATTTATATAAATATAGCATATTAATTAATCAGCAAACACTAGTTCAG
>SLFB01000151.1 GCA_007124475.1 Vibrio sp.
AAATCCATCTTTATCTGCATTACCAATGCCTTGTAACACCTTAGCTTCAGTTGCTGTTAGCAATGATCTCAGGAACATGCCCGCAAGTGATTCATCTTCAGCTTGTTCTGCTTGATAAAAGATTTCAATTAATGCTGGATTGAGCGCTGCTATTGGGCTGTGGAACATTGGACCTATATCGGTCAAGATCCCTTGCCAAGCAGCTTCAATTTTTTCAACTTGGTTAAGGATAATGTCATTATCGATTTGATCTAAGGCTAATTTCAGCTCGTAACCCTCACTATTAACCATTTTTTCCGCAAATCGTTGAGCAATGGTATTCGATTTGGTGGCAACATAGGTTCTACCATCAATATCAAAGTCAATACCTTCATTACTCATGCGTAAATGTGGCAATTGTTTAGTCCAACTATCGGCTTGAGCAGTCGCTCGAGAACGCAGCACCCAATCATTGGTGTGCATATTCCCTGCTGCGATAGATAGCATAGCTTCCGCTAAATTCTGACGGCGGAATATTGAAATATTAAGGCTACGAGCTAGGCCTGGAGTCATAAAAGGTAAAGACTCAATCAGTTCTGTTTTATGTAAGTTGACCGTCACACCACTATTGGCAGGTAAGTTAAACACCTGACCTTGGGCATCAATTAAGCGCACAGGCTCTAGTAGTGGCTCTTTAGCAACAAGGTTGAGCATGACTTCGTCAAATTGAGCTTTTACACCAGGTAAATCAAGTAAGTTAGCAAAACTCACTTCATTTGTATTACGCAGACTATAGCGGCGAGCTAACATTTGGCTGGCAATCAATTTATCTGGCCAAATCCCTAAAACAGAGACGGCGTTTGACCATGGTGCATCTGGATCAAAACTACTGATTGAGTTAATGAAACCACCATTTTCCGTTTCAGCAATCGGAGAAAAACCAGACGCATAGCTGCTGATGACTTGTCTACCCACAGAGTCAAAGCATGACGCATTAGTAATGTCGTAATTCACTGGGATTAGATTTGACGCTGCATTGAGCATGACTCCCAAAGATTCAACGCGAGAAGTACCAGCAGCGTTGCTGATAACACACTGATGTTCAGGCGTTCTTAGAACATCTAAGAAGAATTGAGCTGCTAATTGTGCGGCTTGTGAACGATCACAGAACCAAGCATCTTTATTATCTTCAATTGCACAATAACTGGCGATAAAATCAGTAGGTTTCGCTCCTGCTGGAGCAAAACGCTGCAAGCGATAATCAATACTTTCTAAATCTTCTAGCATCTCCCGAATTTGGTTCATCTCTCTAGCGCGATTCATGATGTAACGAGGGTAATCGCTATTAAATAAGCTGGTCACACCATTGACACCTGCATTACGAGTATCATAACCATCAAGATAACGTTGCCAAGAATATTGAACGATTTCAGTTAAGTTGGTGCCTTCATCAAAGCGGTTACAATCGCTGTTTAATGCCACATTTCCATCGGTACAGAACTGATAAGGGAAAGCGGTCACATCTTGTATGTTGTTTGCTTTGGTTAGCTCGTTAATATAATGCAGCGCTCCATATCGCACGTATTCAAACTTTTCGTGATGCTCTCCATATTGGCTCGCTTGATAATGTTGCTTATCAAATTTAGATAAATCACAGGTGTAGAGTGTGTTACTGGCACTTAAACTACTACAGTCAATTAGGCTTGATGCTTGCTCGGTGTTATCATTTAAAAACAGGGCTTGAGCAATTTCTGGAGCTTTAACATCTACCTTACGTCCATAGGCAAACTTAAACGCCGCTAGATCATACTTACCCCAAGTCGGCAGTTGGTCCAACATACTGGGCGCATAATCCATGATTGAACTGTAGGCTGGGATATTGTTTAAACCTAGTTTCAAAGCTTCTTCAGCAGTATAAAAATTATCACTGTCGTTAGAGCCCTTAAAGTTATGTCTTAAGCCTAAGTTATGACCGATTTCATGCACCAGTGTCGTAGCATAGGTAGTGACGGTAATGGCATCCGCGGCTTGCTGTTGAAGATGTTTTGGCAACTCAGACCAACGTTTAAGTTGACGAACTTGTTTACCATCTTCGTTTGTGATCGTATGGTAAAAGCCTTCATCTGCCAGTGGTAAGTTATCCAGTAAGGTTTTTGATGTAGCGGAAACCCAGCTCGCTTCAACAGGGTAGATATTATTTTCTGACCAGCTAGCTAGACGGTTTTCTTCTGCTTGAATAAGCTCATCGAGTGTTAATTCTTCATCTAACTTATTAAATGGTGATGCAGGAAGCGTTAGCCTCTGTTTATATTGAGTTGTATGTAACTCGGTTTCGTGTGGGTTAATGTAAACGCCATTAACATCGACGCGTTGACGTGAAGCATCAAGTTGTAGCGCGGTTTGTTGCGCCAAACGTGTTTCAAGCTCTTGTGAAATAGCGAGTTGACTATTTTGAGTTGCTTGCTCTATGGTTTTACGATCAGTTAAGCTTTTTTCTAGTTGGCCACGATTATAAAAACGTACCAAATTGTTCCAATACATAGGAACACCAGCGCGCGCTACACCTGAGTATTGGTTAACATGAGCTTTGACGATTTCTCCTGTTAAAGGATGGCTGACCGATGGTCCGTAACCTAACAGGCCATTGGCTAAAGGTTCATCAATAAGATTAATCACGTTATAGCGTAAGTCACCCGGATGAATGTTCATCGGTTTGCTACGGTTGACTATGGTGATTTCAGGTTTACCTGAATGTGGCTCAATGAGTTGCAAGGTTTTATTCATCAAGTCAATGGTTTCTAGGGTTGAATCTAAAAACAGTTTGTTTTTTGGATCAAAGAAACTATCACTTAAGTAATATTCGATCGGAGCATTAGGATTAAAACGGTTAAGATACGTGACTGTACGGTCATAACGGTTAGTAATTGGGTTTAGTACCTTCGATGATGTAGTAAAAAAGCCGATATCATTTTCATCTTTTACAGCATAAGGTATTGGCTGATAATCAGCAGCAGCCAATTGGCTTTCATGAACTAATGAGTAATGGAAACGCGATTTAAACGCGCCATCTTCAATCGCATCGCGTAAGCCAGCTCGGGTACTCCAATTAATGAAAGAGCCGATTTTACTTTTGTCGATTTGAAAAGTACGCTCAATTTCAAAGTTAAGCACTCCGCCAGCTGGGTCAAATTGCCAAGAGATCAGCTCTGCATTGCCAACTTCAGAAATACCATCGCGGATGCCATAAAAGTCTTCCCAATTTAACTCAGCAACTAATAAACCTTCTGGTTTAGGTGTGAAGTGGGTATTGGCCCGAAAAGGGAGATCTGCATCGGTATTTTTTTCTTCTTTATTGGTACAGTCACCATAACGATCTTCATTACAGCGGTAGGCGGCAAAATCTCCTGGAATGGTTAAAATATGGGAGAAGTTGGTGAGTGTATCCATACCAACCGAATTTTGAGGTTGATTAATGCAAAAACCATTTTGATCTTTTGGCAAATTGCTGTTTGGATAATTTCTATCAAAATTTCGTACTTCAAGGCCTCGCTCGCTAAAACATACCTCAGCATAACGTGGCATACCTTGTAGAAAA
>SLFB01000097.1 GCA_007124475.1 Vibrio sp.
ACTTGTTTATTCGCGAACGTTTACAAGCGCTATCCCAAAGCGAGGAGAATTCTGTTGCAAATTAAACTTAGAAAGCGCCTTGGTGACCTACTGGTTGAAGAAGGGATCATTAGTGAACAGCAAGTCGAACAAGCCTTAGCGGCGCAAAAAAAAACCGGTAGTAAATTAGGCAGCACCCTGATTGAGCTCGGTTTTTTAACTGAGCAGCAAATGCTCAGCTTTTTGTCACAGCAGCTGTTGATCCCATTAATTGATCTTAATCGTGCTCAGGTGGATATTGATGCAGTCCCCATTTTGCCTGAAGTGCATGCTCGTCGTTTACGGGCTTTAGTCATGGGGCGACAGGGGAATGTGTTACGAGTTGTGATGAGTGATCCCGCGGATCTTTTTGCACAGGAGTCATTACTTAATCAATTGGCCGACTATCAACTTGAGTTTGCCATTGCACCAGAAAAGCAATTGGTTGAAGCGTTTGATCGTTATTATCGTCGCACGAAGGAAATCGCGTCTTTTGCTGAGCGCTTACAAGCCGAGCACCAAGAAAATGACGCCTTTGATTACGCTATCTCTGGAGAAGAAACGGAAGATGTCACCGTCGTTAAACTGATCAATTCGTTATTTGAAGATGCGATTCAAGTTGGAGCCTCTGATATTCATATAGAACCCGATGCCAACGTTTTACGCATTCGGCAACGAATCGATGGAGTGTTACATGAAACACTACTGAGTGAAGTTAATATCACTTCCGCCTTGGTTCTGCGCTTAAAATTAATGGCAAATTTAGACATTTCAGAGAAGCGTTTACCACAAGATGGCCGGTTTAATATTCGTGCCAAAGGGCAATCGGTTGATATTCGTTTGTCCACTATGCCGGTGCAATATGGTGAATCTGTGGTGATGCGATTACTTAATCAAACCAGTGGGGTTCGTAAATTAGAAGACTCAGGCTTACCTGACGATTTACTGCGCCGTTTGCGAAAACAATTAAAGCGTCCCTATGGCATGATCTTAGTCACTGGGCCTACCGGTTCAGGCAAAACCACCACCTTATATGGCGCTTTGTCTGAGCTTAATGAGGCGGGCAAAAAAATTCTTACCGCAGAAGATCCGGTTGAATACCGCATTTCACGTCTTAACCAAGTACAAGTGAACCCCAAAATTGGCCTAGATTTTTCAACCTTATTGCGTACCTTTTTGCGCCAAGACCCAGACATTATTTTAGTCGGCGAGATGCGTGACCAAGAAACCGTGGAAATAGGTTTACGAGCTTCATTAACCGGTCATTTAGTGTTAAGTACGCTGCACACTAATGACGCGATCGATAGCGCATTACGTTTGATTGATATGGGAGCTCCTGGGTACTTAGTCGCTAGCGCCGTTCGTGCGGTGTTAGCGCAGCGCTTAATTCGCAAAGTCTGTCCAGATTGTAAAACCGACGCCGCTTTAGATGCCGCTCAGCAGCAGTGGCTGAGTGCTCGTTTTCCCAATCAAGTCGCTGCAACGTTTATGCGTGGTCGTGGCTGTCAAAGTTGTAACTTAACCGGCTATCGTGGTCGAATCGGGGTTTTTGAGTTACTGGAAATTGAAGCGACTATGATGGATGCCTTACGAACCAACGATGCCGTTGGCTTTGCCAATGCGGCGCGTTTATCTCCGGGTTATCAACCATTACTGGCTTCGGCAATGGAACTGGCGCTACAAGGCATCGTTAGTTTAGATGAAGTGATGGCCTTGGGTGAGGGGGATATTTCTAGCCTTAACCAGCCAATTTATCTTTAGAAGGCGGTGCCGCTTATGCCGAAATACCATTACACCGGCCGTCATGCTGATGGCAGCAAAACGTCAGGGTCGATTGAAGCTGCCACCGAAAACCTGGCCACGGATGCGTTGCTCAACAAAGGCATTATTCCTACCGGGTTGACTGAGAAGTCATCCTCGCAGCTAAGTAGCATTGATTGGCAAGCCTGGTTAACGCCGGCAGTGCCTTTGGAAGTGTTGGTGATTTTCTGTCGTCAGTTATACAGCTTAACGAAAGCTGGAGTACCAATTTTACGTTCAATGCGCGGTTTAACACAAAATTGTGCCAACAAACAATTACAACAAGCTTTAGAAGAGGTCACTCGAGAGCTTACCAGTGGCCGTAGTTTGTCGGCGGCGATGCAGATGCATCGGCGAGTGTTTAGCCCGTTATTTGTGTCTATGATCAATGTGGGAGAAAACACCGGTCGACTTGATCAAGCTTTATTGCAGCTGGCGAATTATTATGAGCAAGAAGTTGAAACGCGCAAGCGTATTAAAACCGCTATGCGCTACCCAACCTTTGTGCTTAGCTTTATCACCTTAGCCATGTTTATTCTTAACCTAAAAGTGATCCCTCAATTTACGACGATGTTCAGCCGTTTTGGGGTCGATTTGCCCTTACCCACTCGCATACTCATCAATATGTCGAGCTTTTTTGTTAATTATTGGCTGGTAATGATTGGGGTTATTGTCGGGCTGTTATTCGCTTTACGTGCCTGGATAAGTACCACAAACGGCGCTGAAACTTGGGATAAGTTTCGTTTGCGCATGCCGATTGTCGGGTCAATTGTCAATCGGGCGCAATTAGCTCGCTTTTCACGTACCTTTTCGCTGATGCTTAGGGCGGGAGTGCCCCTTAATCAATCGCTATCGCTGTCCGCCGAAGCGCTAGAAAATAAGTTTTTAGAGGCGCGAATTAGCAAAATGAAAATTGACATTGAAGCGGGGACCAGTGTCTCGGTTACCGCCGCTAATGCGAATATCTTTACTCCGTTAGTGCTGCAGATGATTGCGGTAGGGGAAGAAACGGGACGGATTGATGAGTTATTGCTTGAAGTCGCCGATTTTTATGATCGCGAAGTGGATTATGAATTAAAAACCCTGACGGCACGAATTGAACCTATCTTACTTAGCTTAGTGGCGGGGATGGTGTTGGTACTTGCCCTTGGCATTTTCTTACCCATGTGGGGCATGTTAGATGCACTGCAGGGTTAGGGGCTGTTGAGCCGTAGAGTGTGAAATCAGCGGTGAGTTTTGCTGATATGCCATCTATGGCTTTGCTGTTTCTCTGCAGCGCCAAGCGGTTTGGTTATTGCCTTAGGGTATTTTTATGCGCTGGGTCACTTTTCACTGTAATAACACACAAGCATTAAGACACTAGGCTGTCTTAATTTTAAGACGAGAATGAAAATAGAGGCTTGATACACGGTTTATTGATGTATTTCATTCTATAATCTATTGTAAATATTAGCTGGCGGTACAATCAATCTATGTCGGGAAGCTCTGCGCGGTACTTATCTAAACAACGGGATAAATCAGAACCACGATCTAATTTATCCAACCATCAGGAATTAGCTCAGCCTAGCCGCACGATGCGTGGTTTTTCTCTGGTTGAGCTGGTGATAGTGGTGGTTATTATTGGTTTATTAGCGGTGGCGGCATTACCTAAATTTATTGATATTACTGATGAAGCGAAAAAAGCCAGCATCGAGGGTATTGCCGGCGGTTTTGCTACAGGTGTGC
>SLFB01000188.1 GCA_007124475.1 Vibrio sp.
ATATCATCACCTTTCAAAATATCCATGATTATAAAGAATCTTTAGCGGTTGCCGAGTGGCAATCAAAAACCGATCCTTTAACGCAAATGAGCAATCGGCGCGGTTTTGTCGCTTGGCGTGACCAACGAACACTTGAGCAGGCTGTCGGATTGATTTTTCTCGATATCGATCATTTTAAACAGATTAATGATACCTATGGACATTCTGCAGGGGATTATGTGTTGTGTCAGCTGGCGAGCGTTATTGAAAAAAATTTACCCGCTTCTGCCTGTTGCGTGCGCTGGGGCGGAGAAGAATTTTTGGTTTGCATTGAAGCGGTCACTGAGCTTGCTAGCATTAGTCAGTTAGCGGAATGCATACGCCAGCAAGTGGAAGCCATGCCTTTGGCGTGGCAAGCTCAATCTTTGTCTATCACAGTTAGCGCGGGTTGCGCTTTTGTTCGTTCTCATCGTGATTGGGAGCAAGGGTTGCAATTGGCCGATCAAGCGTTATTTTCTGCCAAGCAGCTCGGACGTAACCGAGTAATTAGTCACAGTTAATACTCGTTGGATAAACGGATACCCTTCCTCTGTACTATTTATACCTTTCCGACTTGAAGCTGCAAGTTTGTGGGCTACAAAAAGCACGTTTTTAGGTTTTTATGATTTATGCACCACCAAAAGCATGTGCAACAAGATCGTGATCACATTATTTTTTAATGGGTACATCATACTGTTAAGTAACTTGTTTTAGATCATATTTCTGCAATCTTAGATTGTGACATAGTAACGCCCATGCAGAAAACAAACAAAGCATTAACAAGATAATGATTTTTATGGAGACGTTCTAATGGCAAGTGCATTTTATATCCCTAGCGTTAATTTCATGGGCGCGGGTTGCCTGAATCAGGCTGCTGAAGCTATTCAAGCTCAAGGAGTTAAGCAAGGCTTAATCGTTACTGATAGTATTTTGAATAAAATAGGGGTGGTGAAAAAAGTTCAGGACTTATTGAGTCAACACGGTGTGAATACGGTGATTTTTGATGGTACTCAACCAAACCCAACGGTAGATAACGTTAACAGTGGGTTAGCGATTTTACAACAACACCAATGTGACTTTGTGGTTTCTCTTGGTGGTGGTTCTCCCCACGATTGTGCTAAGGGAATTGCTTTAGTTGCGGCAAATGGTGGTCAGATAGGTGATTACGAAGGTGTTGATCAATCCGCTAAACCTATGCTGCCTTTAATGGCGATCAATACCACGGCTGGTACCGCATCAGAGATGACTCGTTTTTGTATTATCACGGATGAACAGCGTCATATTAAAATGGCGATTGTTGATAAGCATACTACGCCGTTTATTTCTGTTAATGATCCTGAGTTGATGTTAGCCAAGCCGGCATCTTTAACTGCTGCAACTGGGATGGATGCTTTAACTCATGCGATTGAGGCTTATGTGTCCACAGCGGCAACGCCTATTACTGATGCGGTTGCGATCAAAGCCATTGAATTAATTCAAGCGCACCTGCGCCAAGCCGTTACTCACGGTGATGATCTTGAAGCTCGTGAACAAATGGCGTATGCACAATTTATGGCTGGAATGGCGTTTAATAATGCTTCTCTAGGCTATGTTCATGCCATGGCGCATCAGCTAGGTGGTTTCTATGATCTGCCGCATGGTGTTTGTAACGCAATTTTGTTGCCTCATGTACAACGTTTTAACGCCCAAGTATGCCCAGAGCGGTTACGCGATGTAGCGAAAGCGATGGGAGTTGATGTTAGTGAACTTACTGCTGAACAGGGAGCGCAAGCGGCTATTGAGGCTATTATCCAATTGGCTCAAGATGTGGGTATTCCAAGTGGAATTAGTCAATTAGGAGCAAAGCTGGAAGATATTCCAGTCCTTGCGGATAACGCCTTAAAAGATGCGTGCGGTTTTACCAACCCTAAACAAGCGACTCACGAAGAAATTTCGGCAATTTTTGTCGCTGCAATGTAAGTAGTCAACGCCGCTACAGTTTCAACTAGAAAAGAGAGACATCAGTCGGTAGCTCAATCATAGGTTACCGGCTGATGTGTTATTTATGTTCCATTATTATTGATGGCTTGCATTGATGACTTGCGTTATCGATTAATATGAAACGGCGCTGGATTATTGGCTTGCTTATGGCGATACATTTCTCTATCTGCTCGATTGAGTAATTCTGAGGCATTATCGCCATCGAGCGGATAATTTGCTGCCCCTAAACTTGCTTGAATAGATAATGTATGCTGACTGAGCTCGAAAGGTTGTTGAAAAGCCCGTGCAATCTTTTTGAGTACATCCTCTGTATGGTTACTGGTCAGGTGGGGCAGTAAAATGACAAACTCATCACCACCTATTCTGGCTAAAGTATCTGAAGCGCGCAGATTATCACTCAACCGATTAGCAATCGCTTTTAGTAGTTCATCACCGACTTGATGCCCCCAAAAGTCATTGATTGGCTTGAATTTATCTAAATCAATAAAGATCACCGAAAATTCAATACGATTACGTTTGGCTTGTAAGATCAGTTGTTCCATTCGTTCCATTAATAACCGTCGATTAGCCAGTCCGGTGAGGGTGTCATGGTTTGCCAAATGGGTGATCTCTCGTTCTGCTTGCTTCCTAGCGGTGATGTCACTAATAAAGTTTAATGACGCTGGCTCGCCATACCAGTCGACAATGACACCACTAATTTCCACGTCCATTATATTGCCCGTTGAATGGATAATTTTCGCTTGGTAGCGTTGTCCCGAAGTCTCGGTGGTTTGAAAACGTTGCAGATGAGCTTGTCGTACTTGTGCTTGATAATCTTGATGCACGAGTTCAAGAAAAGAGTTTAATGCTAGTAATTGTTCGATGCTAAGCCCAACCATTTGTGCGAGATAATGATTAGCATAGACAAAACGTTGATGTTGGATCACAGCAATCCCTTCGTGTGCAGTATCCACTAGTGAACGATAAAATCGCTCACTCTCGACTAATCGTTCAGAGATCTGCTCTTTTTCTAGTAATGCGGTTTCCAATTCGGTTTTAAGTTTTATTAATCGGACTTTAGAGCGGTGCTGGTAGATAGCCCCGCACAATAAAAGCCCAATAATCAGTAATGAGGCTAAGATAATTTTGCTTATCATAGCCCAATTATGGCGATATGTTACTGTGAAAGGAATATGTTGATGAATCGCTTGGTTGATCTCTTCCTCTGTTAAGGTATCAATGGCTTGATTGAGTTTATCCAGCAGCTGGGTATGTTGATGTAATACCCCAATACGTAGCAAATTTTTATAGTCATCAATTTCAGCGGCGATTTTGAGATTGAACCAGCCCTCATGTCGAATGGTATAAGCGGCTACCATCAGTGAACGTAATGTGGCATCAGCTTCACCGCGATCAACCATATCAAAGGCGTCCCATTCGGTTTCGACCGATAGCAACACAATACTGGGGTAGTCGCGTTTAACGCGTTCATAAATTGAGGTGCCAGACGGAATCACCAGCCGTTGATTGGCTAAATCTCTTAAACTATTGATGGGGGGGGCATCACGGCGAGTGATTAATACATTAGGGTTGGTTAAATAGGGCTGAGTGAAGCTAAGCCATTCGCTTCGTTGCTGAGTTTGATTAAGTAAAGCGAGAATATCACATTCGCCAGCTCGAGATTTCATTAAGCTTTCATCCCAATTTTCCGTAGGGATAATCGTAAACGTTAATTCAGCGCGTTGAAAAATCAGCCTCAGTAGATCAGCCGCAATACCTATAAACTCGCCGTCCTCGGTGATTGTTTCCAGTGGTTGCCAATCTGGATCGACGCACATGGCTACAGGGTGTTGAGTCCAGTCTTTTTCTGCCCATACGCTGGTAGTGTAAAAGGTGAGCAGTAGATAAAATATGCTAATGATTGAGCGAGGTAATGATTTAACGTTGGTACTCAAAATTAAGCTCTCTATATGATGACATGCCATTGGTATAGGTTCTATTCGAAGCTGCAGTGGTGCTGAAAATCAGACAATAACATGATTTGGCTTTTCAACTGCTTAAAGCATAGACAATTGTCGTTTAGCTCGCGATTTTTATGCAGTTACGACCGGATTTTTTTGCTTTATAGAGAGCTTGATCGGCTAAAGGAATCGCCAGTTTGGGGTTGGATTCGGTCTGGCTATCACAGACCCCAATGCTGATGGTGATGGTTGGCGAGCGTTTAGATTGAGTTTTTCTCACGCTTCGGATGGTCGGTGAGGTTAATGGAATGCTCTGAGAATCACTGATGATTAAGCTTAAATGTTCAATGTCATCGCGAAGCCATTCGAGAGCATCTTGTACCTGTTTAGCCGTTTTGCCCTTAAATAATAAGGTAAACTCTTCACCGCCATAACGATAATACCAAACTTTAGTCGGTATTAATGCTAAGCGACTAGCCACCAATTTCAACACCTCATCACCCGTACTATGTCCATATTGATCATTAAATGATTTAAAGTGATCGACATCAATCATGGCAACGGTAAAGACTTTGCCTAGTCGCTGTAAGTCGAGCTCTAATGCGTGTCTGGCGGGAATTTGAGTTAATCGATCGTGGAAAGCGAGAGTGTGCCCTGCACTAAGCAGTGTCAGGAGCAAAAATATGGCCGCCAGACTAAATACGATAATATTGATGAAAGGGATGTGAAAATAAATGAGCCCGATACTCACCAGCAACAGACAATTATAGACAGCACTATCATTGAGTCGATTGCTCGATAGCAATAGTATGGCGCTAATACCCGTCAGAACGCATAAATAGAGTACAACGATCAAAGGTAACAATGAAATTTGTGGCACGCTAAATAAAATACCTTGATCAATTAACTGGGCATGTTGTTGATCAAAGTGAAGACTGGTTAAGCTGCCCCAAACCAGTAACAAACTTAACAATATTAAATAACGAGTGAAGCCTTTGGTGAGCACCCCTTGATTTTGAAAAGCATAGGTAATTAAGCAGGCCACAGGAAAAAGCATGGCTAATAAGATCAAAGGTAGCGATGCTGGATGATGGTCAGATAAAGCGATCCAGTGTTGCTGAGTAAGCCAGTAACTGACCAATAGCGCGCACGCTAACATGGCTAGTCGGCTTTGACGAAATAAATGGGCAATCAGTATCGACACCCCTAGTAATAAATAGGGGAGTCGTTGAGCAAGCAGTAGGTTCTCTTCAATTCGCTCGATGAGTGGCGCAAGACCATAACCAATACTTGCCAGCAATATCACCGGTAAAATAAAACGAAACCAAGCTGAAGATACGAAATCGTTGATCATGTTATGAATACGTCAGTAGGGTTATGGTGCAACTAGGGTCTGTGGGTATCAGCACTATCTCACTTGCCGCCTACCTGCAACTCCAAGTTGTTTGGGTATAATTATATCGTTATTAACAAGATGTGGCTTTTAGTATTTGCTACGTTTTTTGCTACAATGATTTAAGGTTTGTATAAAAATCAGCTGAAGTCAATGAATAAGCTACGCTTCTGCCTGTAGTTTCAAGTAGCAAGGGGATAGATAGCGTAATAGTGAGCCGAGATCAGAGCAAAGGAGCAAGGGATGCAAATTAATCCAGAAGTGCATAATTACATGGAGACATTGGTTGCTCAAATGTTACTGCACGAACACTATACCGAGCGATTTAGTCATGATCAGCTGGCAGATTTAGCCTGTTTGGCGCTCAATCAGCTACGACCCGTTTACATTCGTTATGACGTTGATTTTCTCTCGTCGTTACCAGAAGAGAAAAGGGTAAGATTTACTGAACAAGCGCAGGCTGCCATCTCTTCTGCTGAGACCATGATCATCGAAGATAGACGTACCCAGCGTGATGACCAAGATATCCCCGTTATTGTCTCAACCTATAGGTTTGATAGTGATAATCCTTTAGAATGGTACGAAGAGCCTATTGCAGGTTATAAGCATCATCAAACATAAAAGGAGTCATTGTGGGATTTTTTTCTCGTTGGTTTAAAGGTGCAGATAAAGCATCAGATAATCTTGTTCAGCCTGTGGAATATAAAGGATTTTTGATTTACCAACAATCAATCTCGGAAAATGGTCAGTATCGTGTCGCTGGTACCATCACTAAAGATGTTGCGGGTGAAACCCTCTCACATCGTTTTATTCGCTCTGATCTGCTCTCTAACCAGCAAGAAGCTGATGAATTGATGCTTAGTAAAGCACAAGTCTTTATCGATCAAATGAATGGTAAAATTTTTGATTAAATCTCCAGCGCTTGATAGATGTCATAAATAAATGAACGGTAAGCAGATATGCTTACCGTTCATTTTTTATATCCTCTCAACTCACGGGATATTACAGCTAGACGACACTTTAGCGCTTGACCAATGCATGGGTTTACTGTAACGAAAAGTAGAAAGGGTATCGATGTCATCAAGGATCTGATATGCAAATTGGAGTACCAAAAGAAACACTAACAGGAGAAACGCGAGTTGCCGCTTCTCCTTCATCGGTTGCACAACTCATCAAGTTGGGATTTAAGGTGGTGGTGGAGTCTCAAGCTGGACAATTGGCTAGCTTTGATGATCAAGCTTACATTAACGCGGGTGCAAGCATCGGTAGTCAACAACAAGCGTGGCAGTGTGATATTGTGTTGAAAATTAATCCACCGATGTGCGCAGCAGACAACGATGAAACGGCCTTGTTACAGCCTCAGACTACGCTGATAAGTTTTATATGGCCCGCGCAACATCCTGAGTTACTGGACAAGCTAAAAACCAAAAATATTAACGTACTCGCAATGGATTGTGTACCGCGCATTTCGCGTGCTCAATCGCTAGATGCGCTATCGTCGATGGCTAACATTGCCGGTTATCGTGCTGTTGTCGAAGCAGCTCATCAGTTTGGACGATTTTTTACTGGACAAATTACCGCCGCCGGTAAAGTTCCACCTGCCAATGTGTTTGTTATTGGTGCTGGTGTTGCAGGGCTCGCTGCTATTGGCGCCGCTGGCAGCCTTGGTGCTAGGGTGAGAGCGTTTGATGTAAGGCCTGAAGTAAAAGAACAAGTCCAATCCATGGGAGCTGAATTTGTTGAGCTTGAACAGATGCCTGCGATGGAATCAACCGATGGTTATGCTCGTGAAATGTCGCAGGAGTTTAATCAAAAAGCGGCTCAATTATATGCGAGTCAGGCTGAAAATGCCGATATTATTATCACTACAGCACTGATCCCAGGTAAGCCCGCACCGCAGCTGATAACGAAATCTATGGTTGATAAGATGAAACCGGGAAGCGTTATTGTTGACCTTGCTGCTGCCAATGGCGGTAATTGTCAATATACCGTCGCCGATCAGTTAGTTATCACTGATAATGGGGTGAAAGTTATTGGTTATACCGATATGGTTGCCCGTTTACCCACCCAATCCTCCCAACTTTACGCGACCAATTTGGTTAATCTAATTAAGCTGCTGGCTAAAAATAAGACAGGCTCAATCGAGATTGATTTTGACGATGTGGTGATAAGAGCAGTAACCGTGATTAAGCAAGGTGAGGTAACTTGGCCAGCACCGCCGATTGCCGTTTCACTGCAACAGCCTAACTCAACTCCTCATGCCACTAAGAACCAACCCACAGAGAAAGTGACGGCGTCACCTTGGCGCAAGTGGCTTGGCTTACTAACTGGTTTAGGGGCCTTTGCTTGGGTGGCAGCTGTCGCTCCCCCGGTGTTTTTGGGTCACATTACCGTATTTGTCTTGTCTTGTGTGGTTGGATATTACGTGGTCTGGAATGTAACTCATGCACTGCATACGCCATTAATGTCGGTAACTAACGCTATTTCTGGGATCATTATCGTTGGTGCTCTGCTACAAATAGGCCAGGGGAATGGCGTGGTTAGTCTCTTGGCATTTATCGCGGTATTGATCGCCAGTATTAATATCTTTGGTGGCTTTACGGTCACGAAACGCATGCTTGACATGTTCCGTAAAGACTAAGGGAGAAATAAGAATGTCTACAGGATTGGTACACGCGGCTTATATTATTGCTGCCTTGTTCTTTATCTTCAGTTTAGCTGGATTGTCTAAGCAAGAAACAGCCCGCGCGGGTAACTATTATGGTATCGCTGGGATGGCGATTGCGCTAACGGCGACCATTTTCGGGCCAGATTCACAGGGGCTAAGTTGGATCATCATTGCCATGGTCATTGGCGCTGTGATTGGGATCCGCTTTGCGAACAAAGTTGAAATGACACAAATGCCCGAGTTAGTGGCCATGTTACATAGTTTTGTTGGTATGGCGGCGGTATTAGTTGGCTATAATAGCTTGCTTGACGCTCCGTTAGCGGCTTCACATGCTGAGCATGTCATTCATTTAGTCGAAGTGTTTCTTGGCGTCTTTATTGGTGCCGTTACTTTTACCGGCTCGATTGTCGCCTTTGGTAAATTAAGTGGTTCGATCAGTTCGTCACCGTTAAATTTGCCCCATAAACATAAGTTAAATTTATTTGCGCTGGTGCTATCAGCGTTATTGATGGTGCCGTTTTTGAAAACCGATGGCGGATTATTACCATTAATCATCATGACATTGATCGCTCTAGCTTTTGGTTATCATTTGGTCGCTGCTATCGGTGGGGCGGATATGCCAGTTGTGGTGTCCATGCTTAATTCTTATTCAGGCTGGGCAGCCGCCGCTGCTGGGTTTATGCTGGCGAATAATCTATTGATTATTACTGGAGCTTTGGTTGGCTCATCGGGTGCTATCTTATCTTATATTATGTGTAAAGCGATGAACCGTTCCTTTATCAGTGTGATTGCCGGTGGCTTTGGTCAAGAGGTGGTCATTAGTAGTGATGAGCAACTGGGAGATTATCAAGAAATTCAAGCCGAAGAGGTGGCTGAAATTTTAAAGAACTCACGTAGCGTTATTATCACTCCTGGCTATGGAATGGCAGTCGCACAAGCTCAATATCCTGTATATGAGATAACAGAAAAACTACGCTCCATGGGCGTTAAGGTTCGTTTTGGCATTCATCCAGTGGCTGGGCGCTTACCTGGTCATATGAATGTACTCTTGGCTGAAGCGAAAGTACCCTATGACATTGTATTAGAAATGGATGAAATCAATGATGATTTCTCCGATACCGATATTGTGTTAGTGATTGGAGCCAATGATACGGTTAACCCTGCGGCTTTAGATGATCCACAAAGTCCGATTGCCGGTATGCCAGTATTAGAAGTGTGGCGAGCCAAGCAAGTGATCGTTTTTAAACGTTCAATGAATACCGGTTATGCTGGGGTTCAAAATCCGCTATTTTTTAAAGACAACACCTTAATGTTGTTTGGTGATGCTAAGCAAAGTGTGGATTTAATTGCTAAGTCATTATCCCTTCCTACTTGAAGCTACTAGGGGGGACTAGGTTCGTTCCCCCCAATCACATCGCTTGCCGATACTCATGAAGATGAATGCATTTGCCGCCTACCTGTAACGTTAAGTGGTTTGGGGATATTCGGCTGTGAACATGGGTGATGATCAGCCTATCTCTCAGGCCCTAGGTTCAACAGGCCCTAAGATTAAGATTTATAGATTATTGACAGTGTTATAACAAGCGCCTGAAAAATTGTTATACCTTATACCCTTGCTACCTGAAGCAGCAGGGGTGTTGGCTATGTTCGTTCGCCCCAATCATGTAGTTTGTTATGTTAATTGGCATGAACTGGCTTGCCGCCTAGCTGCAACGGCAAGTGGTATGAGTGTATAATGGTGCTTTGGATTTTTTACCTACACATCAGCAACGATATTGATAACTATCTATTGGCACTATGAAAAGAAAACTATTGAGTTTAACTACCATATTTATCTTTAGCTTACTGATGCTCAGTAGTTTATTCAGTCTATCTGCTAACGCCAGTGCGCTACCTGAACGAATTGAACGCTTTATTACGTTATTTGATGGTCAGATGGCGGTAGAAATTTATGATATTCGTACCATTCAAAAAGAATATCCTACCCGTTTATTGACTCCAGATAGCATGCTGCCACAAACAGCTGCTTATCCACTAAAAGATATCCAAGTCTTGTACCAGCTGGCGCAAACTTGTTCTGGGACTTTACCGTTAACACCATTGGTTACTGAGCCCTTGGTGTTTACTCGCGCGTTGTGTATGGGTAACCAATTACCTTTACGCTGGTTTGCAAGAAGCGGTTTAATTCACCCTGGTGGTGGTACTTATGCTTCACGGTATGCTGAAGTACATCCGGATTTATTTGAAGCACTCCAGCCATTTATGCATATTCAAGAACGTCCTCAAGCTGCACAGCAAACCTTGTTAGGTCGTTTACAAACAATGGATGCCGAGGCAATGAATGCGTTAATCTCCGGGGCTATCATGGTCGGAGATCAAAGTGAACTTTGGTTGCGCAAAGGGGATGAATATTACCTATTCTCTGACACGATCTGGCAGAAAAATGCGAGAAAAGCGGGACTAAAATTTAGTTGGGTCGAAGCTGGAACGAGTTGCTTTGTTCAACGAGGCAACTTGTGCTGGGATATTGAAGATCACACCGATTTGTTGCGGATTGGCCTAGTCATCTTGATCCTAGCGAACATTTCTTTAGTAGCAAGTTGGGCTTTTTATCGATGGAATTCAAAACGCAAAGAAATGCAAAGTCGGATGTTGATCTTGCAAATTCTTACCCATGAATTAAGAACACCGATAGCCAGTTTATCGTTAACGGTTGAGGGGTTTAGACGTGAATTTGAGCATTTACCGGAGAGTTTGTATGATGAATTTCGTCGTTTATGTGAAGATTCGCGCCGGTTACGTCAATTAGCAGAAGCGAGTAAAGATTACTTACAATCGGATAATAAGCCTCTGGCGAGTTCATGGGTTCCGTCAGTACGAGAATGGCTGCAATATAAAGTTGAAGAAGAATTTCAGCACCAAATTGAACTGATTATTGATGAGGATTTTTCTGCGAAATTAAATGTGTATTGGCTTGGAACTTGTGTCGATAACTTAATTCGCAATGCGGTTAAATATGGCGTTGCCCCTATTAGCTTAGAAGTCACTGCTAAGCGTACCGCAATGACGATAAAAGTAACCGACCAGGGACATTTAACGAAAAAAGATTGGCGAGAATTGCGTAAGCCGTTCGTTAGCAAAAGTGGCCTGGGGCTTGGTTTAACGATTGTCGAATCAATGGCTGGTCGAATGGGGGGACGTTTAACCCTTATTGGGCCACCGACTACTTTTATATTGGAGATACCTTGTGAAACAGACCTTGCTTCTTGTTGAAGATGATAAAAACCTGGCCGATGGCTTATTAGTTAGCCTTGAGCAAGCGGGATATAATTGTTTGCATGCTGAAGCCATTGCTGAAGTAAAACAGTATTGGGAGCAAGCAGACTTGGTTATCCTTGACCGTCAATTGCCTGATGGTGATTCCATTGCACATCTTGCCGAGTGGAAAGCGCTTAAAGCGATTCCTGTTATTGTGCTGACTGCTTTAGTTACGGTTAAAGATAAAGTGACCGGACTCGATGCAGGTAGCGATGATTATTTGACCAAACCATTTGCTGAGGCGGAGCTATTTGCCAGGATCCGCGCTCAGTTACGTTCTCCAGAAAGTGAAGGGGTAGATGATAGCAAAGTCATCACGACTAACCTGGTGATAGATAAGGCGACTCGTGAGGTATTTTTCAATCAACAAAGTGTGACATTAACCCGAACAGAATTTGATCTCTTACTTTTTTTAGCCAGTAATCTGGGTAGAGTATTTACGCGTGATGAATTGCTTGATCATGTTTGGGGATACAATCACTTTCCGACCACACGTACTGTGGATACGCATATTTTACAATTAAGACAAAAGCTCCCAGGATTAGAAATAGAAACCCTACGCGGAGTTGGTTATAAAATGAAAGTTTAATTATGTCGAAACGTCTTCTTTGCCTATTGGGTAGTCTGTTATCTATGCCATTCGCCAGCCTAGCGAGTGATTGGTTTGAAACTAACAGCCCATTAACTCAAGCTCATCAACATTTGCTCAATAATGAACTAGGGCCGATGTTTCATTCTATTGTCGACGTTTGGCAAGCTAAGCATCCACAAAATACTCAGCGACATTTAAATGAATTATTATTACAATCATTAACGGTAGATTGCGGTAAGGGGCTGACAGATAAGACTTTCCCTGATTGGCTTAATGGTGTTCACCTTACCAAAATAGAGATCCAAAGCCCTGGTCGTGATGCGCATCAAGTGATGATCGAAATACAGGCGGAAAAAGAGCTGGCAGAAATATCACTTTCTCAATGGGCAGAGAAGCCATTAGCGGTTGATTCGGCATTTAATGTCTCAAGTGACGCTGTAACTAGTTCCGAGTTTGTCTATCGTCGACACTACTATTTGAACGATAAGCTGGCGATGGGACTTTATCGATTGGATGTGACGGCCTTGGATAACTCATCTTGGAGTACTTGGATTATTTTGGCAGAGCCGAAAGCTAAGCAAACGGTGCGTTGGTCGAGTCAAGAGCAATGGATAGTCGATAAAAATGCATTGCTAAATCGACACTGCCCATTACCGGTAATGAGCGTGTCCGTTTATGATTATATCGACGGTATCTATCAGGAAGTCTGGCAAAAAAGCTATGAGTCAAACTATCCAAACCAACTTGAGTGGCAAGAGTTAAGTTCACAGCGCTATATTCTGACGGTCGCGATGAAGCATCAGCGTTGGCAAGGGCCCATCATCATTGAACAATCTCAAGTCATCAGTAAAACCTATAATGTTTCACTGGAGGAATAATTAAAGATGATAGACAATAAGCCGTTATAATTAAAAAGTGACTTACGGTTTATATGGCTATGAACAA
>SLFB01000007.1 GCA_007124475.1 Vibrio sp.
GGACGCAAAAACGAGAAAAACTCGTGCTTTCTCTCAGCTACATCCGTTATCTTTGAAAAATTAGGCGCTGGCGTTAACAGCTCACTCCCGCCAAAAATGCTGATAGCAGGATCAACGCCGGAATGCTTATTTAACCAATAGACCGCAACCGAACCGATAATGAATAAAAGTCCGACGAGTAACATTCGACGATAAGAACTACGCATTAAACACATCCGAGTTTTGGTCATGATGATTATTATGATCATCATGCGGCTTTTCATTGGTTACGATCTGCAATCTGATACCAAACATAGTGCGATAAATAATACCTTTAACATGGAAGAAAAACGGGATCACGAAAATGAGTCCGATACCATAAAACATCACTCCGGCAACAAACATCAACATCATGAGAGCGTATATGCCAGCTAAAGGTAACAACTTTTTATTTACCGCCCGCAAGGACACCCACAATGCCTGCATCGGTAAGATTCTTTTCTCACAAATCAGTAAAATTGCATTACTGAAAGCTAAAGAAAAATACATCGATAGTAATGGGAATATCATTCCGGCGATGCCCTGTAGCAACAAGCTAAATAAAGTCGCGATAATAACAGGAATTGTAAACTGTAGCCCCTTAGTAATATGGCTAGTCTTAGTTTTTAATCCTGCAACATGGCTCATGGCCATTAAACTAACGCCAGCATAAATCGGCGCACTCACTACCTCATAGCTAAAATTAGCAATTAAGATGCCCTGAATGACTCCCGCGGGGATCTCTGCATCATGGATAAACAGAGAAAAAATGACTGATGGATCGCCAACAATCATTCGAAAAGCGATAACAAAGATAGTCAATTGGATAATGATTAAAATTACAATTGCCGGAGAGAATGACAGAAAGTGACGCAGCGTACATTGCCACGCTTCCTTTAGTACATCACTAATTTTAAGTTGATAATCCCCAGATAAAGCGCGCTCGAGCGTTCCACCTAAGTTAAAGTCTTTTTCGAGATTATTGCTCATAATTTGCCCTAAATTGGCTTGTAAAAATATTAAAATCTATGAAGCGAGTCATTCATTATACTGAAATAACGCAAAGTCTAAAATCATCTCTATCGACTCACTTTAAATTAGTCTATTTTTGGACAATAATTCATCAACTTGGCTACTTTCTAATATCAAGTAGACCATAGTAAACAAACCGTACATCAGGTCGCAAAAAAAATCTGTATCAAGATAAGAAATTACTTTGATTTCGAGCCATAGCTAATTATGATGCGCCGTTTAAATATACCCAAACAACTTGGACTTGCAGGTAGACGGTAAGGTTGAGTGACAAATTTGTCTAGAACAAATTTGAACAGCCGCAGGCTAGCCTTTGGTGAGAGTCACGAATGGCCCTTATAATCCCAATAAATATAGATAGACTCTATGATTAGGGTAAACCAATGTAGCTACCACCCCTGCAACTTTAGCAGCAAGGGTATAATAAGATAGGATTGGGGCTGACAACTTCCACATATAGCCTAACCCTATTGGTCTAATGCACAATCATTGTAGGAGAAATACAGACGTTGAAAAAACAACTTTCAGTAGGAATGCCGGTGATTCGCCTATCTGGCATTAGTAAAAGCTTTGATGGTAAAGAGATCATTTCTCGGCTCAATTTAGACGTAAACCATGGTGAGTTCCTAACGATTTTAGGTCCTTCTGGATGTGGTAAAACCACAGTGTTACGAATGATCGCTGGTTTTGAGACCTCAGACCAAGGTCAAATCTTGCTTGATAACCAAGATGTCACTCAAATCCCTGCTGAACAGAGACATGTTAATACTGTCTTTCAAAGTTATGCTTTGTTTCCACACATGACAGTGTTTGACAACGTTGCTTTTGGTCTACGAATGCAAAAGGTAGCGAAAGCTGAAATCGAACCTCGCGTGATGGAAGCCTTACGGATGGTACGCCTAGATCAGATGGCGCAACGTAAACCACACCAACTCTCTGGTGGTCAACAACAACGCATTGCTATTGCTAGAGCTGTAGTGAATAAACCTAAAGTATTGCTACTCGATGAGTCTTTATCTGCTCTTGATTATAAACTTCGCAAACAAATGCAAGTTGAGCTGAAGCAATTACAACGCCAGTTAGGCATTACCTTTATTTTTGTTACGCACGATCAAGAAGAAGCATTATCAATGTCTGATCGGATTATTGTTATGCGTGATGGAAACATTGAGCAAGACGGCTCTCCTCGTGAAATCTATGAAGATCCAAAGAACCTTTTCGTGGCTCGTTTCATCGGTGAAATTAACGTATTTAATGCCGTAACCCAAGACCGTATTGATGACAAACGTATTAATGTCCTAATCGAAGATGTCCCCTCGATTGTTTATTATGATCAATACATTAATGCAGGAGACAAGCTACAAGTTCTTCTCCGCCCTGAAGATCTACGGATTGAAGAAATCAAAGAATCAGATAACTCAGGTATTGTTGGCCATGTCATTGATCGCACATACAAAGGCATGACCTTAGAGTCCGTCGTAGAATTAGAATCGGGTATGCGTGTGATGGTCAGTGAATTCTTTAATGAAGATGACCCTGATGTTGATCACTCAATTGGTCAGAAAGTTGCTATAACTTGGGTTGAAAGTTGGGAGGTGGTTCTCAATGAGCAGCAAGCTTAATCTACAAAATGCGATCATCGCATTGATTGTAGGTTGGTTAGGGCTATTTGTCCTGCTGCCAAACTTAATGATCATTGCGACGAGTTTTCTTACCCGACACGAATCCGATCTTATCGAATTTACTTTTACATTCGATAACTACTTACGCTTGATGGATCCGATTTATGCTCGCGTTATGTGGCATTCATTCTACATGGCCATTATTGCTACGTTAGCCTGTTTAGTTATTGGTTATCCATTTGCCTATACGATTGCCAAAATGCCCGAAAAGTGGCGTCCGATTATGTTGTTTTTGGTCATCGTGCCCTTTTGGACTAACTCATTGATCCGTACTTATGGCTTAAAAATCGTTCTTGGTACTCAAGGAATCCTCAATAAAGCCCTGCTCAGTTTAGGTATTATTGAAACTCCTATTCGTATTATGTTTACCGAAACCGCGGTGATGATTGGTTTAGTCTACATTCTGCTGCCGTTTATGATACTTCCTCTCTACTCTGCTATCGAAAAGCTCGATAATACTTATATCGAAGCGGCAAGAGATTTAGGTGCAAGTAAATTACAAACGCTGTTGAGAGTTATTTTGCCATTAACTATGCCTGGTATTATCGGAGGGTGTCTTTTGGTTTTATTACCCGCATTAGGAATGTTCTACGTAGCAGACTTACTCGGTGGCGCAAGAAACTTACTGATTGGTAATGTGATTAAAACTCAGGTTCTCAATGCTCGAGATTGGCCATTTGGTGCCGCTATCAGGCATTCCACACATTCAGCGGAGCCATCTGCGGTTTTTTCTGCTTAATCAGATCCAGTACTTCCTTCATCATCTTAAAGGTAATTTCAC
>SLFB01000168.1 GCA_007124475.1 Vibrio sp.
ATGATTAAGCTTGATACTTTTTAATCACTAACGTGGCATTTGTGCCACCAAAGCCAAAACTATTGGACATCACTGTAGTTAGCTCTTGCTCACGAGCTTGAGTGACAATATCTAGCCCCTCAGCGGCGGGATCAAGCGTATCAATATTAATGCTCGGTGCGATAAAATTATGGTGCAGCATTAAGGTCGAATAAATCGCTTCATGCACACCAGCAGCGCCCAATGCATGACCTGTCATGGCTTTAGTGGCTGAAATGGCAGGGCTATTACCGCCAAAGATTTCTTGAATCGCACCCAGTTCTTTTACATCCCCAACTGGTGTTGACGTACCATGAGTGTTGACATAATCAACGCTATCAACTTGTTGCATCGCCATTTTCATACAACGCACCGCACCTTCACCAGATGGTGCCACCATGTCGTAGCCATCAGACGTTGCCCCGTAGCCCACCAGCTCGCCGTAAATTTTCGCACCGCGCGCTAAAGCATGCTCTAACTCTTCAATCACCAGCATACCGCCGCCGCCAGAAATAACGAAACCGTCGCGATCAGCATCATAGGTACGAGAGGCTTTATCTGGCGTATCATTATACTTAGTCGATAACGCCCCCATGGCATCAAACATCATGGTTAATGTCCAATCGAGCTCTTCACCACCACCGGCAAACACAATATCTTGTTTACCTAGTTGGATAAGCTCCATCGCATTACCAATACAGTGTGCAGATGTAGCACAAGCTGAACTGATCGAATAGTTAACCCCACGAATTTTAAACGGTGTGGCCAAACAAGCAGATACCGTAGAAGACATGGTACGCGGCACCATATAAGGCCCAATACGCTTCACGCCTTTTTCACGTAACGTATCCACTGCAATAGCTTGGTTAAAGGAAGAAGCACCGCCTGAACCAGCTACAATCCCGGTACGATCATTCGATACTTGCTCTGGTGTTAATCCAGCATCAGCAATCGCCTGCTCCATAGAAAGATAAGCATAAGCCGCCGCATCGCCCATAAAGCGCATCTGCTTGCGATCAATATGCTCTGCGGGGTTTATTTTTAAATCACCCCAAACTTGTGAACGTAGCCCCTGCTCTTTGAATTGCTCAGAAGCTGTGATACCTGATTGGCCAGCTTTAAGAGACGCTAAAACTTCTTGGACGTTGTTACCGATACTAGAAATAATTCCCATTCCGGTGATGACGACTCGTTTCATGTGACATTCCTATAATTCAAAATTCCGCTAGATGATAACCAAGATAAGTAACATAAGTGGTCAGCTTTCCTATAAATCCGTACAATCTTGCTCTATTGATGCCTTATTTACTACAAATCATTGCTTATGACTTCCATTACTCATGCACAATTGGCTTGGAATGATGCCGGAACTCCCGTTTCAGACCAATTTGACGATGTTTATTTTTCAAATGTGAATGGTTTAGCAGAAACACGTTATGTTTTTCTCAACCAAAATCATCTCCCACAAAGATGGCGAGAATATGACCAACGTCATTTTGTCATTGCGGAAACGGGTTTTGGGACCGGCCTTAATTTTCTTGCCACTTGGCAATGTTTCGAGCAGTTTCGCCATCAACACCCAGATTCTCCCCTGAAAACTTTACATTTTATTAGTTTTGAAAAATTTCCACTGAGTAAAAGCGATCTGATCAAAGCCCATCAAACTTGGCCAGAACTCGCTCACTACGCTAAGCAGTTACATCAAGCTTACCCCCTAGCACTGCCTGAGTGCCATCGTATTGTTCTTGCCGATGGGGCAGTTATTTTGGATTTATGGTTTGGCGATATCAAAACTTGCTTACCTCAAGTCGCGGTATCTGAATCGGGCTTGGTGGATGCCTGGTTTTTGGATGGCTTTGCGCCGAGTAAAAATCCAGAAATGTGGAGCCAAGATTTATTTGATGGCATGAGTCAATTAGCCAAAGAACATTGCACTTGCGCCACCTTTACCGCAGCAGGATTTGTCCGCCGAGGACTTAACCAAGCTGGCTTTAGTATGAAAAAAGTCAAAGGATTTGGCACTAAGCGTGAAATGCTCGCCGGTGAACTGGAGCATAAAAAACCGTACACCAATATTAAACCTTACTATCAAATTCAAGCGACGGAATCGGTTCACGATGTGGCGATTATCGGTGGCGGCATTGCGAGTGCGACACTGGCCTACGCCCTAACTCAACGAGGCATCTCCGTTACTTTATATTGCGCGGATAAAGCGCCTGCACAAGGTGCTTCTGGTAATCGACAAGGAGCCATCTATCCGCTACTCAATGGGCAACATAGCAATGTATCTCGTGTCTTCGCCCCCGCTTTTCTATTTACGCGTCAATTTGTGCAACGTCTCGGGCAGCAGATAGACTTTGAATACGATTGGTGTGGTGTCACCCAATTAATGTGGGATGACAAAGCCACAGAAAAACTCACTCGCTTAATTCAAGGTGAGTTTCCTGAACAATTAGTGCATTACCTAACGGCAGAGCAAACCAGTCAACAAGTAGGGCTTACGGTTGATGTGCCGAGTATTCATTATCCACAAGGTGGTTGGCTATGTCCGGCAGAGTTCACTCAAGGGCTATTAGAACACTTAACCAACAAAGGGTTAATGAAGGCCCATTACCAACAAGCGATTGAATCGTTAACCTGGCAGAGCGATACCATGACATGGCAACTCACTGGACAAGAGCAGCAGTTTCAACATCAGTGTGTTGTGATTGCCAATGGTCATCAATTTGATAGCTTTACGCAAAGCCAGCACTTACCGCTGGGCAAAGTTAAGGGGCAAGTGAGTCATGCCGCAAGCAATGCAACCTTACAGCCATTACGCTCAGTGCTTTGCTATGACGGTTATCTAACCCCAAGCAGTCCGCGTCATGGCACTCACTGTATTGGTGCGAGTTATGATAGGCAGAATATTGATCAGGCCTTTGATGTTAAAGCACAGCAAGAAAATAGCGCTCGTTTAACCCGTTGTCTGGCTAACCAAACTTGGCCAATGGCGGTCGATACCTCAGATAATCAATCTCGGCAAGGGGTTCGCTGTGTCAGCCGTGATCATTTGCCTTTTGTCGGTAATGTGGGAATACGTGATGCCATTATTGAGCAATATAGTGATTTACCACAAAAAAGAGCACATCAAATTCCACCCATCGCTCAATATCCTCAATTGTACGCTTTAGTGGGTTTGGGCTCTCGAGGCTTAAGCTCTGCGCCATTAATGGCCGAGCTGCTAGCGGCACAAATTTGTGCTGAGCCATTGCCTTTACCTGTCGATGTATTGGCCTCATTGCATCCAAGTCGTATGTGGGTGAGAAAATTAAAGAAAGGCAAAGCCATTACAGAAAAAGAGTCGTGATCTTGTTGACCGTAGGCGCTACTTGTTCAGCGCTTAAAGCTGAACGTTAAGTACCTAACTGTCGGTCACCCAATACAGTGAAGCCTCGCTAAATAGCGAGGCTTCACTGACAGAAAGCACAACAAAAA
>SLFB01000200.1 GCA_007124475.1 Vibrio sp.
CGACTAAGGTAGCAAAATGGTGAGTTTCGCGCGCATCCCCAGTTTCAACCACGATGCCGCACTTAGAGCGTAGTCCTTTACGGATCAGATGATGGTGGACAGCGCCAACGGCCAGCATTGCTGGAATTGCGGCATGGTTAGAGTTTACCGCGCGATCAGTAAGAAGAATAATTGAGTAACCATCGATCACCGCATCTTCAGCGTACTGACAGATACGTTTTAATGCTCGCTCAAGCTTACCTGGCTCTTCACTGGCTTGAAAAACAATATCCAGTGTTTTGGCTTGCAGGTGTTCGTTATCAATGGCGCGCAGCTTTTCTAATTCGGCGTTGGAAATCACCGGTGATTCTAGTTCGACTTTACGACAATGAACTGGAGACTCAGCGAGTAGGTTTTGATCGCGGCCAATATAAGTATTGAGCGACATCACCATCCGCTCACGGATCGGGTCGATAGGCGGGTTGGTTACCTGCGCAAACAACTGTTTAAAGTAGTTTGATAGATGCTGAGACTGATGCGACAACACGGCAACTGGCCAATCGGCTCCCATTGAGCCAAGAGGCTCATAACCGGTTTGTGCTAAGCTAAAGATAATCTCATTAACTTCTTCACTGCTGACGCCAAACGCTTGCTGACGATGAAGCAGACGCTCTGGTGAAGGTTGACTGTGCACGTTATCGGCTTCGGGCAGCTTTTTCAGGCTCAGTAAGTTGTCTTCTACCCATTTTTCATAAGGCTGTGCATTCGCGATGCCATCTTTGACTTCTTCATCTGAGATGATTCGCCCTTGTTCAAGATCGGCAACAAAGATGCGTCCTGGTTGCAGGCGACCACGATATTCGACATTAGTTGGATCAATTTCTACCACGCCAGATTCAGAGGCCATGATCAAAAAGTCATCTTTAGTGACCGTATAGCGAGAGGGACGTAGGCCGTTTCTATCTAAGGTTGCACCAACTTGAACACCATCGGTAAAGCACACTGAGGCTGGACCATCCCATGGTTCCATAATATTGGCATGATATTGATAAAAGGCACGACGCTTGGGATCCATGGTTTTGTTTTCTTGCCACGCTTCGGGGATCATCATCATCAATGCGTGTGGCAGAGTTCGGCCCGATAGCACCAGTAACTCTAACACCATATCAAAGTTAGCAGAGTCGGAAGCGCCTTCTTGACAGACAGGCAGCAGCATATCAATTTCTGCTTGGGTAAAGAGATTGGATTGTAAGATAGCTTCGCGTGCTTTCATCCAATTCAAGTTACCGCGTACGGTATTGATTTCACCATTATGCGCAATGTAACGAAACGGCTGCGCTAAACGCCATCTTGGGAAGGTATTGGTGGAAAAACGTGAATGCACCAATGCCAAAGCGGTAACCATGGTTGGATTTTGTAGATCGAGAAAATATTGCGGTACTTGCTCAGTGGTTAACTGGCCTTTATACACTAGTGTCTTATAGGAGAGCGAATTGATATAAAAATCATCACCAATATTAGAAATGCTTTCGAGACAAACGCGAACGGTATAGTTACGCAGTACGTACAGTTTACGTTCTAATTCTTGCGGTGTACTTCCTGGGCCTGCTGAAATGAACACATGCTCGAAATAAGGTTCAGTACTGAGTGGATCGGCACCGAGCATGCTATTGTCGGTTGGCAGTGTGCGATAGCCAAGAACATCAAGATCAAGACGTTTAGCATTACGCTCGAGAATCTCACGACATTGAGCACGCTTGTGTTCGTCTCTTGGGAATAGGACGACGCCGACACCGTATTGGTCAAATGATGGCAGCTTGATGCCCAGTTTTACCGCCTCTTCAAGCAGAAACTCATGAGGTTTTTGCAGTAAAATTCCCGCACCGTCACCACTACAGGGATCACAACCTTGTCCGCCACGGTGTTCCATACGCGCTAGCATATCTAGGGCTTGAGTCACGACATGGTGTGATTTACGGTTTTTGAGGTGAGCAACGAATCCGATGCCGCAAGCGTCATGTTCCAGTTCTGGAGTATATAACCCTTGTGAACCTTGTTCTCTATTAACCATAGATACATCCTTCCAGTTCAGTTAGACACCAGTAAGCCAAGGCAAGCCCCAGCACGGTGTCTAATCCTTATTGTTATCCATTAAAACGATCAATGGCGATCGCATTGAATCCATTCCGTCGCTCACAGGAAATATATAGTGTGAGCAAAACAATCCTTGGTGATATCCCTTGATTCAACCAGATTTTATAGTGGTTTATAGCGGTAGGAATGGAATATCACCGATGTTTCTTAAGATTATTTGTAAGAAAACAAACAAAAATCATTGTGAAACTGAAACTATCCTACAATTTTGTGACTGGTAAATGCAATCAAAAACTCAGAATTTTAGCCTGCTTTTTCTCATTATCTGCATAATATGGACAACATTTTTGGAACATTTCTAAGCTAAATGCATATTTTATGAATGTTTATTGATTTAACGCTAAGTGATAATTAATACTCATGATTACTATCATCAACTGGCTATGTAATTAAATTACATAGATCGAAGTGAGAGTTATTTGTATTTGTAAGTAGGTAGTGTCAATGCAGTTGCATCAATTAGTAAACACATTAGGGCAAGATCTTCAACGCCGCTACGGTGAGAAAGTCCATAAACTGACGTTGCATGGGGGCTTTAGTTGTCCTAACCGAGATGGCACCATTGGCCGAGGCGGATGTACGTTTTGTAATGTGGCTTCTTTTGTTGATGAGCAAAGCCAGCAGCAGAGTATTTTTGAACAGTTGCAACAACGAGCCGGTGAAGTGCGGCGAGCCAATAAGTATTTAGCTTATTTTCAAGCTTATACCAGCACTTATGCCGAGGTTCAGGTACTCAAGCAAATGTATCAACAAGCATTGCAAGCGGCCAATATTGTCGGCCTTTGTGTCGGGACGCGCCCTGATTGTGTACCAGATGCGGTGTTAACACTATTACATGACTATGTGCAGCAAGGGTTTGAAGTGTGGTTAGAACTAGGATTACAGACCGCACATGATCGAACGTTAAAGCGCATTAATCGTGGTCATGATTTTGCTTGTTATCAATCGATAGCTCAAAGAGCAAGAAGCCTTGGTATTAAAGTATGTACTCACTTAATTGTTGGACTCCCCAAAGAAACGGCACAAGATAATGTGGCAACCCTGCAACAAGTTCTGGATGTTGGTACTGATGGTATCAAGCTACATGGTTTACATATCGTTGAGGGAAGTACGATGGCCAAAGCATGGCGAGCAGGAAAACTGACTGCGCCAGAATTAGACGATTATGTTGCGGTTGCGAGTCAATTAATTCGTTTAACACCACCTGAAGTGGTTTATCATCGAGTCTCCTCAGCCGCACGTCGTCCGACTTTACTGGCTCCGCTCTGGTGTGAAAATCGTTGGTTAGCCATGACAGAAATTGGCCGTCATTTAGC
>SLFB01000167.1 GCA_007124475.1 Vibrio sp.
GATCTTGCCAGTCTTGCAATAACCCGCTTGCCTCTCCCAATATCCCTGCTCAAATTCATCGGTTAAATGTAACTCTGATAGACACTTGACTCCCTTATAGCGATATAATGAGAAATCAACCTATATCTTTACATGCCAAGTAGTAGGCGGGGGGGGCAAAAAAAACGAACCCAAAAGGAGCGTTCGCTCGTTCATGTAAAAGTTATCAACCTTCTGGTATGCATTAGCAACAAGAAGTAAACATGACTCATTGGATTCAACATGCTCAGAGGCTTGTTCAAAGGTGCTGAATAATAGTACTTCTAATGGGGCCCCAATAAGCCTTGACAGGTACTGAGCTGCATATTGGCTGCTTGAACCTTCAGGCCCCAGCGTAGCTACACAGGTTATTTGCGGAGTTTGCCTAAGCCAAAAAATGCCGTTATTTGGTGTCATTGTATAGTCCTTTTACGCAGCAGTAATTGAGCTACACAATAAAACTCTCCTTAACACAAGTATTGTACAAAACTGTTGTTTATTTCCCCAATTTTGAATAATAAAAAGTTAGCTATCAAGGGCTTTCATAATAGTGTGGATAAGCAATAGGGGACACTTAGTTGAATAATAGGTTTCGTATACTCAATACAAATTATTTACTTTAAAGTGCCATTTATCGCGAAGTTATTTATATGTCTAGATGAAAATGCTATTAAAACGCATAAAATCCCTTATTTTTCTGTTTTGTATGGCTGGTGCAGATCAGTTGACTAACAGACGCAATCCCATCTTCTGCCTTACTATTTTTATTGAAGCACACCGAACATGAATTTTTTTCACAATCAACATTAAGTAACAACATTGTTAACTTAATCATGGGCGAGTTATAACTGAGTCATGAATTGAACGGATGATCATTTGGTTTCATCTGATTGACACGGAAGATAACGCTGATGACTCAACATTTTACTTTTACTATTAAAAAGACTCGTCTTGATGAAAATTATCATCCAGCAGACAACACTCGTATCACCACGAATTTTGCTAACTTAGCGCGTGGTGAACATCGTCAACAGAACTTGCGTAGCGTATTACGCATGATAGACCAACGTTTTAATGAGTTGGCTTGTTGGGATAACCCAACAGGTGATCGTTACTCGGTCGAGTTAGACATTATTTCAGCCAATATCAAAGTAGAAAATAGCAGCGAAACCATTCCATCGATTGAAGTGCTAAAAACTGGTATTTTGGATAGCAAAACGGGTCAACGGATTGAAGGGATTGTCGGCAATAACTTCTCTTCTTATGTTCGTGATTACGATTTTAGTGTCCGTCTACTGGATCACAATAAAGGCAAAGCGCAATTCTCAGTACCAGAAGATTTTGGTCTTTTGCATGGTAACTTATTTAAATCATTCATTAACTCAGAAGGTTACCAACAAAACTTCACCAAGCAACCGGTGATTTGTTTGAGTGTGTCAGACAGCAAAGTCTATCACCGCACTAATAACCAACACCCAATATTGGGTGTGGAATACCAGCCGACGGATTTATCGTTAACGGAACAGTATTTCCAGAAAATGGGCTTAAAAGCTCGTTACTTTATGCCGAAAAACAGTGTTGCGCCTTTTGCCTTCTACTTCTTTGGCGATCTGCTGAACGATTACACCAATTTGGAACTGATTAGCACCATCAGCACCATGGAAACTTTTCAAAAGATTTATCGCCCTGAGATTTATTTTGCCAACCAGGTAGCTGGTGAACGTTATGAAGCGAACTTGAAAAGCGACGCCCACTCGTTAACGGATATTGTCTATGACCGCGAAGAGCGCACCCAACTGGCGATAAAACAAGGTAAGTATGCGGAAGCAGTCTTCATCAAACCTTATCAATCGGTTCTTGAACAATGGGTCGCTCAGTGCGCTTAATCGTCAACTAAACAGTAGAATAGCCAACATTATGACAAAATTACTCCCAACTTCGACGGCAGGTAGTCTGCCAAAACCGACTTGGTTAGCTCAGCCAGAAGTGCTTTGGTCACCTTGGAAATTAGCGCAACAAGAGCTAATAGACGGTAAATATGACGCTCTGCGTATTGCCTTACATGAACAATTAATCTCAGGGGTAGACATTGTCAGTGACGGCGAACAAACCCGTCAACACTTTGTGACGACCTTTATCGAACATTTGCATGGCGTTGATTTTGAAAATCGACAAACGGTGAAAATCCGTGACCGTTACGATGCTAGCGTGCCAAGCGTTGTCGGCCCTGTATCGCGGCAAAAATCGGTGTTTGTAGAAGATGCAAAATTTTTGCGTTCTCAAACGGATAAGCCCATCAAGTGGGCACTGCCTGGGCCGATGACGATGGTTGATACTCTGTACGATGGTTATTATCAATCTCGTAAAGAGCTGGCGTTTGAGTTTGCGAAAATTCTTAATGAAGAAGCCAAAGAGCTAGAAGCGGCTGGTGTCGATATCATTCAATTTGATGAGCCGGCGTTCAACGTTTTTTTTGATGAAGTCAATGATTGGGGAATTGAGGCGCTTGAGCGAGCCATCGATGGGTTAAAATGCGAAACCGCGGTACATATTTGTTATGGCTACGGGATCAAAGCCAATACGGATTGGAAAAAAACCTTAGGCAGTGAGTGGCGTCAATACGAAGAGGTTTTTCCTAAACTGCAACAATCGAATATCGATATTATTTCTTTAGAGTGTCATAACTCTCATGTGCCAATGGAGTTACTAGAATTAGTACGCGGCAAAAAAGTGATGGTCGGTGCTATCGATGTTGCAACAAACCATATTGAAACGCCAGAAGCCGTGGCGGCTACCCTGCGTAATGCTCTGAAATACGTCGATGCCGATAAGCTTTATCCATGCACAAACTGTGGTATGGCGCCCTTGTCTCGATCGGTTGCACGAGCGAAACTTCACTCATTAAGCGCTGGCGCTGAAATTGTACGCAACGAACTGTTAGCGAAGTTGTAGTGTGTTAGCCAATAGACATATATTTAGCTAGAATATAAACCGCTGAGCGTTTTAGTTACATAGTGCTAGGGCAGCCAGTTTATGGGTTTGCAGACACAACGGGGAGAGACAACATGATAGCGATTTACATTATTTGTGGTATTGCGATGAGCATTGGTTTATTGGCTCTCTATGCACCTACTATTGAAAAATGGTGTGATAAACAATTGGGCAACCAAGATTAAGCTTGGTTATTTAATCCTTTTTCTTATCAATAAAGCTTACTTTTTAGTTCTTGCATCATCAACCACTTACTGTTGCTGGTAAGCACAGATAAGTCCCCATGGGCATCAATCAATACTGTGATGAGGACTATTGATTGCCGCATCTAATTGTCATGCTATTCGTTATTAACAAGGCCGCTTAGCGGCGGCCTTGATAGAGATAACTGAGGTGAGCACCATACTTACTGGCTTGATGAACTAGTACTGCTGGC
>SLFB01000002.1 GCA_007124475.1 Vibrio sp.
CTCTGAAGCTGCGCGTCAATTAGACTGCAATCGCACCAAACTCAGTATGGCAATCAAAGCATTAGAAAATGAACTAAAAGTGGAACTTTTAGTACGAAGTGGCAACCAAGTCTCATTATCAGAAGCAGGTAAAGCGATCTACAAAGACTGTCAAAGTATATTAATTACGGCAGCTCGGATTAAACGTACCTGCTCTCAGGTTTCTGATGTATTTGCTGCTGAAATGTGGATAGCCCGTGATGATTCACTACCGGATGTACTTTGGCAAGATTTAGCTCATTCATTACACAAATTATTCCCAAATACTTCGTTTAATATCGTGCTTGCTTCAAGTGGTGATCTCGCCAACCTTGTTGCAACCGAACAAGTCGACTTTGCTTTCGGGGTAGATTATGAACGTATTGACGATCCACGTATTAGCTATCAACCACTCGGCAAGATTCGCATGATGTCAGTATGTAATATTAACCACGCATTAACCAAATTAAAACGGGTTTCTGATGAGGATCTGCGCAAATCAATGCAAGCCGTGATGGTTTATTTAAACGATGAAGATAATTCCAACCTAGAGCCTCTCTCGCACCGTTATATTGGCTTTTCCAGTTTTGAATACATGCTGGCCACCATATTGACGGAAAGTGCTTGGGGGGTGTTACCCGAACCACTGATTCGCAAACATTTACGCGAACAACGCTTAACTGTAATCCGTCATACTTATGGTCTAACCCAAGAAGATTATTGCATGTATAGCCTCCCAGGCAGCAATGAAAATCCTGCGATGCTTTGGTTGGCAGATAAACTCAGTGATTACCTGTTTGATTTTTAAACCATGCCCTTAAGGTAAACTCTTCCCCATTCATCGCTGTAGATCGCTCAACATCCCTCTATTTTAAGACCAAATTCTTTGTTCTAATAACAGCCATCAGCCAGCGTCAATATAGTTGACGCTCACAACCTCTCTTAACGTATTGTTTTAATTGATTAAAATTACCCTCCCCCTTTTTTTAGTTAGATGTATAACTAAATTGCAATTGCTATAGTCTTCAAATAAGCCAGAATATGCTTAGTTTTTAAATCGGTAACTATCTTATGTGTGCTCAAAAAAGTCTTAATGAAAATCGTGTCTTAACCATTTCAGCCCTTATTGCTTCTGGATTCGCTATCGGTGGGTTAGTAATAGGTTTACTTGTCGGCTCGTTGGTCATAGTCTTTGATGGCGTCTATTCAATGATTAGCTTACTGTTAACATTACTGTCGCTCATTGCTTCGCGCTCTATGAATAAACCCTCAGACAAGAAGTTTCCATTTGGTCGCGCGCTATTCGAACCGGCAGTGATCGTGATTAAAGGCAGTGTCATTTTATTGATTGTACTTTATGCGCTTTACTCTGCGGTCAATGCATTATTCACTGGTGGTCGTGAAGTAGATGTGTCTATCGCCACTATTTTTGGTGCTGTCAACGTGATTGGTTGTGGACTAACTTGGTTATTAATGGCAAAACTGAGTAAGCGTCATGCTTCAGGTTTAATGCAAGCCGAAGTCAGACAGTGGCAAATGGATACTATGCTTAGTATCGCGGTAACAGCTGGGTTCATCATTGCTTTCGCAGTAACTCGTACCTCAGCTGCTCACTATGCGGTGTATGCGGATCCATTAATGATGTTAGCCATGTCTTCCTATTTCTTAAAAGTCCCGTTTGACATGGTCAAAGATGCTTTGCGTGAGATATTTTTGATGGCGCCAAATAAAGATATTTGTAAGCGAGTGGATCAGAGTATCATCGAAGCGAGCAAAGCCTCCGAACAAGAGATTGAACTGGCAGCGGTAACAAAGGTAGGACCTGAACTTTGGGTTGATGTCGATCTTTATCCGGAAGAAAATAGTAATGTAATCTTTGTTGAAGATATTGAACAAACCAAACAAACGATTGAAAAACGTTTAGCTAGCTTATCACTCAAGCTACAAGTTAATGTCAATGTAGCTCGCTAATATTATGGCTATACCCAGACAACTTGGAGTTGCAGCTTCAAGTCGGAAGGGTATAAATTGACTTAACTAAATTAGGAGTGATTGACCTTTCGCGATTAAATTTCGTTCGAAAGGTCAATGGCTTTTAGTTAAACATCTCAATAATTTCCCAGCTATGGGTTAATTCGACGTTATTTTGTAGCATCAAACACACTGAGCAATAGCGCTTTAATGAATCCTCAGTGAGTTGCTCAACAAGCTCGCCGGAGATAGAGCGCCCTTCAATCACAAAGTGCAAATTAATGTGGGTGAAAAGACGAGGAGCGGTTTCACGTCGTTCGGTAATTAAAGAGACTCGGCACCCTGCTACATCCTGTTGAGCTTTCCGTAAACCGTTGACTACATCGACAGAGCTACAGCCTCCTGCCGCCATCAAAACCATTTCCATTGGGCTTGGGGCAGATGAGCCGGCATTACCGTCCATCACGATAGAATGTCCTGAAGGAGATTTACCGATAAATCTTAATCCATCAACCCACTGTACTTCTGCTTGCATCAAACAACTCCTGTCTCTAAGGCCAGTTAGCCTTTACGGTTCAAACATGCCTAGCATAGCAGGGGATCTCAAAGCAGCAAAGTGATACTCCACCAAACCATACAAGCCAAACGGACGATATGGTTGCCAAAAGAAAACCCCACTAAGCTTTCGCCTAGTGGGGTTCAGTTCTTACTCGCAGCAATCCGGCTACTGATCAAATGCTCCCTGCATCTGTTCCTTGATAGTCTGCTATATCCATTAGCACAGTCCGTTTCATCGCCATCCTAGCGGTGTCCCTTAATCTACCTTCCTGATAGATGTGCCTTATTCCATTAAGATGTCCATTAACTTTCCGTGATAACCATCCTAGCTATTCGCGTCCTGCTAATGTCCTTTGCTTTCCATGCCGATGTTTCATCCTGAATCATCGAATCTTCTTCCTGAAGATGACCTGTCCTTGGGTCTTTCCTGTTCCGTGTCGGCTTCCTGCTGACAAATTCAGAATACGACAAAATGATTTTTCAGCAATATCAATCATGCAATATTTAAAGACCAGCGAGACAAGAATAAAGATAAAACACATTTAAAACATATAGATAAAAATAAAACCTCTATTTTTCTTATTTATGAAAGTATTAATCTCTTACAGCCAATGTAAGAGATCTCTTACAAGCAGGCGCGCTATTTATCCATAAAGTCATTAGCTTAAAAATGGAAAAAACAAGATGCAGCTCTCATTATTAGTTAACTAACAGCCCATGTAGCTGTGGATTTGGCTGGAAAGACACAAATTTTTCTAGACTACTGTGACTAAAATAACGATCATCAGCCGTAGTAACAAAGTGATATAAAGGAAACTTAAAGTATGATTTCGAAATGGGCACAGCGCTTCTACCAGATGGCTGAGCTGGTGGGCTCTTGGAGCAAA